>NZ_CP046640.1:3010597-3315895 GCF_017751145.1 Iocasia fonsfrigidae | reverse complement strand
CTCTGGTCTGCAACTGACGCTGAGGTACGAAAGCTGGGGGAGCAAACGGGATTAGATACCCCGGTAGTCCCAGCCGTAAACGATGGACACTAGGTGTTGGTGGTTCGAATCCATCAGTGCCGGAGTTAACGCGATAAGTGTCCCGCCTGGGGATTACGGTCGCAAGACTGAAACTCAAAGGAATTGACGGGGGCCCGCACAAGCGGTGGAGCATGTGGTTTAATTCGATGCAACGCGAAGAACCTTACCGAGGCTTGACATCCCGTGACCATCTATGAAAGTAGAGTCTAGTCTTTGACTACACGGAGACAGGTGGTGCATGGCTGTCGTCAGCTCGTGTCGTGAGATGTTGGGTTAAGTCCCGCAACGAGCGCAACCCTTATCCTTAGTTACCAGCAAGTAAAGTTGGGGACTCTAAGGAGACAGCCGGTGAAAGCCGGAGGAAGGTGGGGATGACGTCAAGTCCTCATGCCCTTTATGCCTCGGGCTACACACGTGCTACAATGGTCAGTACAGAGGGGAGCGAAGCTGTGAAGTGGAGCAAATCTCAGAAAGCTGATCCCAGTTCGGATTGCAGGCTGAAACTCGCCTGTATGAAGTTGGAATCGCTAGTAATCGCAGGTCAGCATACTGCGGTGAATACGTTCCCGGGCCTTGTACACACCGCCCGTCACACCACCCGAGTTAGATGCACCAGAAGTCATTTGCGAATGCCAAAGGTGTGTCTGGTAAGGGGGGTGAAGTCGTAACAAGGTAGCCGTACGGGAACGTGCGGCTGGATCACCTCCTTTCTAAGGAGAATGCGTCAAGCTTGTTGTTCAACTTTGAGGGAACGTTAAAAATGTTTCCTTAAACTGTTCTTTGAAAACTGCATACAGGAAAAGACGAAGGTACCAGAAAGATTCCGAAAGGAATGTTGAAGGTACTACAATTTTCTAAGAAGAAAAAAGATTAAGCTAATAAGGGCTTACGGTGGATACCTAGGTACCTGGAGCCGAAGACGGACGTGCCAAGCTGCGAGAAGCCGCGAGTAGCTGCTAAGAAGCGTAGATACGCGGATATCCTAATGGGGAAACCCGACGGTCGAGAGGGCCGTCATCATATAGTGAAAGAAGTAGCTATATGAAGGGAACCGGGGGAAGTGAAACATCTAAGTACCCCGAGGAAAAGAAATCAAAAGAGATTCCCTAAGTAGCGGCGAGCGAAAGGGGAAGAGCCCAAACACATTTAATGTAAGGCTACAGCCGTTGTTAAATGTGGGTTTAGGATAATCAAGAGTGAGACTGTAGAATCACAAAGGCAGTTGAATCTTTAGCCGAATGACCTGGGAAGGTCAGCCAGAGAGAGTAAAAGCCTCGTAGGTGAAAAGGAGAGACGCCTTAGATTATCCAGAGTACCACGGGACACGAGGAACCCTGTGGGAAGAAGGGAAGACCATTTTCCAAGGCTAAATACTACCAGGTAACCGATAGTGAACAAGTACCGTGAGGGAAAGGTGAAAAGAACCCCGTGAGGGGAGTGAAATAGAATATGAAACCGTAAGCTTACAAGCAGTGGGAGGACTATTAGAAAGTCTGACCGCGTACTTTTTGTAGAACGGACCGGCGAGTTATTCTTAGTAGCGTAAGGTTAAGCCAGAAAGGTGAAGCCGCAGCGAAAGCGAGTCTGAATAGGGCGCAAGTTACAAGGAATAGACCCGAAGCCAGGTGATCTACCCATGACCAGGGTGAAGCGGGAGTGAGAACCCGTGGAGGCCCGAACCAGGTGATGTTGAAAAATCATTGGATGAGTTGTGGGTAGGGGTGAAAGGCCAATCGAACCTGGAGATAGCTGGTTCTCCTCGAAATAGCTTTAGGGCTAGCCTCAAGGAATAAAACTAGGCGGTAGAGCACTGATTGGACTAGGGGCCCAACAAGGTTACCGAATCCATTCAAACTCCGAACACTTAAGTTTATAAGCCTTGGGAGTCAGACTACGTGGGATAAGCTTCGTAGTCGAAAGGGAAACAGCCCAGACCACCAGTTAAGGTCCCAAAGTACAGACTAAGTGGGAAAGGAAGTGAGGTCGCAAAGACAACCAGGATGTTGGCTTAGAAGCAGCCATACATTTAAAGAGTGCGTAATAGCTCACTGGTCGAGCGTCCTTGCGCCGAAAATGTAACGGGGCTAAAGTCTGTCACCGAAACTGTGGATGTGTAAATTGTTCACGGAGTCTATTGTTAACTAAAGATAGAGATATAGAGTTACATTTAGTCAAAAGTAACAAAAAGAAATTCAAAACAAGACTTTTGACCAAATGACTCCAGGCTAAAGTCTATTTAGCAAAGCAGTAGATTGCGTGAACAGTTTACACATGGTAGAGGAGCATTGTATAGTGGAAGAAGCTGTACCGTAAGGAGCAGTGGACGCTATACAAGAGAGAATGCCGGTATGAGTAGCGAAAAGAGGGGTGAGAATCCCCTCCGCCGAAAGTCTAAGGTTTCCTGAGGAAGGCTCGTCCGCTCAGGGTAAGCCGGGACCTAAGCCGAGGCCGAAAGGCGTAGGTGATGGATAATTGGTAGAGATTCCAATGCCGCTATTAATCGTTTGAATGAAGTGGGGACACGGCAAGAAAGACAAAGCACACGACTGGAGGTGTGTGCAGAAGCCCAAGGTAGGAATAAAGAGGCAAATCCCTTTATTTAACTATCGAAGGTGATCTGGACCCGAGAGAGGGGAAGTTGTCAAACAAGCTGTCAAGAAAAGCCACTAGTGAGATTAATAGTGCCCGTACCGCAAACCGACACAGGTAGACGGGATGAGAATTCTAAGGCGCGCGAGAGAACCCTTGTTAAGGAACTCGGCAAAATGACCCCGTAACTTAGGGAGAAGGGGTACCACGAAAGTGGGCACAGCAAAGAGGCCCAAGCGACTGTTTAGCAAAAACACAGGTCTCTGCTAAGTCGTAAGACGAAGTATAGGGGCTGACGCCTGCCCGGTGCTGGAAGGTCAAGGGGAAGTGTTAGGTGAAAACCAAAGCATAGAACCTAAGCCCCAGTAAACGGCGGCCGTAACTATAACGGTCCTAAGGTAGCGAAATTCCTTGTCGGGTAAGTTCCGACCTGCACGAATGGCGTAACGACTTGGGCACTGTCTCAACAAGGGACTCGGCGAAATTGTAGTACCAGTAAAGATGCTGGTTACCTGCGACAGGACGGAAAGACCCCGTGGAGCTTTACTGTAGCCTGATATTGGGTTTTGCTAAAGGATGTACAGGATAGGTGGGAGGCTAAGAGCTTGGTACGCTAGTATCAAAGGAGCCGCAAGTGGGATACCACCCTTTCTTTAGCGGAATTCTAACCAGAGGCCATAAACTGGTCATGGGACATTGTCAGGTGGGCAGTTTGACTGGGGCGGTCGCCTCCAAAAAAGTAACGGAGGCGCCCAAAGGTTCCCTCAGTGCGGATGGAAATCGCACGAAGAGTGTAAAGGCAGAAGGGAGCTTAACTGTGAGACCAACAAGTCAAACAGGTACGAAAGTAGGGCTTAGTGATCCGGCGGTATTGAATGGAAGAGCCGTCGCTCAACGGATAAAAGTTACCCCGGGGATAACAGGCTTATCTCCCCCAAGAGTTCACATCGACGGGGAGGTTTGGCACCTCGATGTCGGCTCGTCGCATCCTGGAGCTGAAGCAGGTTCCAAGGGTTGGGCTGTTCGCCCATTAAAGCGGTACGCGAGCTGGGTTCAGAACGTCGTGAGACAGTTCGGTCCCTATCCGTCGCAGGCGAAGGATACTTGAGAGGAGCTATCCCTAGTACGAGAGGACCGGGATGGACACACCGATGGTGTATCAGTTGTTCCGCCAGGAGCATAGCTGAGTAGCTAAGTGTGGAATGGATAAACGCTGAAAGCATCTAAGCGTGAAACCAGCCTCAAGATTAGGTATCCCACTCGCAAGAGGTAAGCCCCCTGGTAGATGACCAGGTTGATAGGTTGGAGGTGGAAGTGTGGTAACACATTAAGCTGACCAATACTAATAGGGCGAGGGCTTAATCTTAACTTTAAAAATTATTTTCCTGTATGCATTTTTGAAAGAATAGTCTATTGACAACTAAGATAGATATGCTATAATATTTGGTGTATTATAAAAAGCAGATAAAATTTTCGGTGGCAATTGCGGAGGGGAAACACCTGTTTCCATTTCGAACACAGCAGTTAAGTCCTCCAGCGCCTATGGTACTGCAAGGGTGACTTTGTGGGAGAGTGGGTCGCTGCCGATTTTATTTATATTTATATATCGTTTACTAATATGTGTTCCCCGATAGCTCAGTTGGTAGAGCAGATGGCTGTTAACCATCGAGTCGCAGGTTCGAGTCCTGCTCGGGGAGCCATTTTTTTATGTCTAGAAAATTCACCTGATAGCAAATATGGTAGCTTTTACCTACTATTACTTTACTATATTTATATAATTACTAGCTGATATGTGTTATAATTATTATATAGGAAACAAGGATCAATATAGTATTACATATTCATTATTTTGATAAGATATTTTGAAGGAGGTATATGATCTGGTAGAATATATACCAGTACATAAAAAATGACTATCAAAAATATTACAAAATTAATAAATACTTTTGTTATTATATTATTAATATTACTTTTATATCCGACACAGCTTTTAGCTGATTTTAGATTACATTATAATTTGGACAGACCCCCTGCTAACAATAGCAAAGTATATCAGCTTGTTGATGAGAAAAAATTATATCTTCCTGAATTTTATGTGAAAGGTATCTATGTAACAGGCTGGGTAGCAGGTTCAGAGAAAATTTCAGCTTTAATTAATTTAGTTGATAAGACAGTATTGAATACTATGGTAATTGACATCAAAGACCAGTTAGGTCATTTGAGTTACAAATCTAATGTCCCTCTGGCCCAGGAAATTGGTGCTAACCGTCGAAAGATTAAAAATATTAAGGCCTTAATTGATGAATTGCATAGTAGGGGTATTTATGTAATAGGGCGGATAGTTGTTTTTAAAGATGCCCTGCTGGCAAATAAGAGAAAGGATCTTTCCCTTAAATTAGAGCAAAGTGATAATACAATTATTAAAAGTGATAACTGGGTTGACCCTTCCCAAAAAGAAATATGGGATTATAACCTGGCTCTTGCCAGAGAAGCAGTTGAAATTGGCTTTGATGAGATCCAATTTGATTATATTAGATACCCTGCCTTAGCCAGAAAACCATATCAGGCAGTAGTTGATAAAGAAAACAAAAGTCAGTATATAAATAGTTTTGCTCAATATGTAAGGGATGAGTTAGACTTGTTAAATACCCCGGTTTCAATTGATGTTTTTGGTTTAACAACAGCGGTTAATGATGATTTAGGTATTGGGCAAAATTTTAAGGAATTATCTAATATTGTTCAAATAATTTCTCCGATGGTCTATCCTTCTCATTACTCAGCCGGAAGCTATGGGATTCCAGTGCCAGATAGAGAGCCTTATCAAATAATCTATAAGAGTCTTATTGATGCCCAGGAAAAAATATCAGATAATAGTAATGTGGTTATTAGACCCTGGTTACAGGATTTTTCATTAGGGTATAAATATTCATTAAAAGATGTACAGGAACAGATTAAGGCAGTAGAAAAACTTGGTTTAACTGAATGGTTGTTATGGAATCCGAGTTCAAAATATACTATTGAAACATTGTTAACTCACCCTTAGAAAGGGTGAGTTTTTAGTATAATGCAATTTCATTATATTAACGAGTAATCTTGACAAAAACAAAGATAAATGAATGAGAACAGTGATAATGGTTATAATTAAAGTAGATTATGGACTATTAGTAGTTGCAATTTATAGAAAATATAGTATGATATTAATAAGGAAGGTCAAAAAAAGTCAAAGACAAAATCCGCAGGAGGTTGCTTTTCTTATGGCTAATTTATCAGACCAAATAGAGAGGTATTTAAGAAACCTGATAAAAAAATACCAGGGTGAAGTAGAAATTAAACGTAACCAATTAGCTAATGAGTTTAATTGTGCCCCATCACAGATAAACTATGTGTTACAGACCAGATTTCCAGTGGAAAGGGGTTATGTAGTAGAGAGTCAACGTGGTGGTGGGGGCTATGTTCGGATAATTCGCCTGAAGATGGACTCTGAAAAAGAACAGATAAAAAAGATAATTTCCCGTTTTGGTGGTCCAATATCACAGCGGGAAGCTGAAGCAGTGATTTTCAGGTTGTTTGAAAATGAAGTAATCTCTTTTCGTGAAAAAATTTTGATGGAGACGGCTGTTAATAAAAAATTAATAGGAGTGAATCTGCCTCATAGGGATTATATCAGGGGAAGGCTGTTCAGGGGTATGCTTGAAGTGATTCTAAAAATGGAAAGTGAGGAGGAATAATATGCTTTGTCAGCGGTGTAATAATAAAGAGGCTACTGTTCATTTGACTAAAATTGTTAATGGTGAAAAAAATGAGGTTTTTTTGTGTGAGGAATGTGCCCGGGAGACGGGGCAACTTCCCTTTGCTGGAAATGACCCTTTTTCTTTTCAGAATTTATTGTCAGGTATATTAAATCCAGAAATTAATTCATATAATACTGGTATAAAACAGGGAGATAAATGTGGAACATGTGGTTTGAGTTATTATGATTTTACTCAAAATGGTCTATTTGGTTGTGCAGATTGTTATGAGACTTTTAATGATAGGCTTAACCCCTTGTTAAAACGCATACATGGGGAAACTGTTCATAATGGAAAGGTCCCCCAGAGAAAGGGAGGTCATTTAAGGAAAAAACGTCAGATAAAAGAGTTAAGGGACGAGATGAAAGATGCTGTCAAAAATGAAAATTTTGAAAAAGCAGCAGAAATAAGGGATAAGATAAAAGAATTAGAGGATAATGATGGGGGTGAGTAGTGATGTCATTAAAGGATATTATTAATAATAATGTAACACACTGGATTTCTGGTGAGGGTCCTGATAATGAAATTGTTTTAAGTAGTAGAATACGCCTGGCCAGGAATATTGAAGATGAGCCATATCCTAATCAGGCAAGTAAAGAAGAGAAACAATCTGTTAGTAAGCGGGTAATCGAGGCCATTTCCTCCCAGAAACAGTTAAAACTGCATTATATTAACCTTGCTGATATGCCAGAATTAGAAAGGGATTTACTTGTTGAAAAACACTTAATTAGCCCTGTGCATGCCAGGGAAGGATATGAAAAAGGTGTATTTCTTGATGATAATGAAAGAATAAGTGTTATGATAAATGAAGAAGACCATATAAGGATCCAGGTGTTGACACCAGGGTTACAATTAGACGAAACCTGGGAACTGGCCAGTGAATTAGATGACCTGTTGGAAAGGAAACTGGATTTTGCTTTTTCAGAGAAATGGGGTTATTTATCCAGTTGTCCTACTAATGTTGGAACTGGTTTAAGAGCTTCTGTTATGGTTCATTTGCCGGCCTTAAGCCTGACAAATAATATAGGGAAAATGTTAACGGCTGTTTCAAAATTAGGTTTAACAGTCAGGGGTATATATGGTGAAGGTAGTGAATCTAATGGTAGTATATATCAAATATCAAATCAGGTGACATTAGGCCACTCTGAAAGGGATATAATTGATAATCTTAATAGTGTTAGTAAACAGATAATTGGTCAAGAAAAACAGGCCCGTCAGTACCTCTTACAGGAAAAAGAATCAGAGGTGATTGATAGAATTAGAAGGTCATTTGGTATTTTAAATTTTGCTTATAAGATTTCCAGTGATGAGGCAATGAAATTAATTTCAAATGTAAAATTAGGTATTGATATGGGTATAATAGATAATGTTGATAAAAAAGTTTTAAGTGAATTAATGGTCTTAACCAGACCGGCCCATATTCAAAAAATAAATGGTAAAGAACTAAGTATTTCGGAAAGGGATATAAAACGTAGTGAACTTATTCAGACTAGATTAAAAATGTAGGGAGTGATAGATATGTTTGGTAGATTTACTGAAAGGGCCCGTAAGGTTTTGAGTCTTGCGGAGAAAGAAGCAGTTGCTCTAAAACATAATTATGTAGGAACAGAGCATATGCTGCTTGGACTGGTTAAAGAGGGTCAGGGTGTAGCAGCAAAGGCCTTGGCTGATGCAGGTGTTACTCAGGAGAAGGTCATAGAGAAGATCAAACAGATAATTGGTGAAGGTAAACAGCAGATAAATAACCCTGTTAGTCTTACCCCCAGGAGTAAAAAAGTGTTAAATTTATCTATGGATGAGGCCAGGCGTTTGGGTCATAATTATATTGGCACTGAGCATATTTTGCTTGGTTTGATTCGTGAGGGGGAAGGTGTTGCAGTTAGGATACTACAGGATCTTGATGGAGATCTTACATCAATTCATAAACAGGTTATTGAGTTACTTGGGGGTCAAAACAATATAGAACAAAATACCGGAGATAAAAATTCAAAAACTGCTAACCTTGATGAGTACAGTCGTGATTTAACTGATATGGCCAGGGAAGGCAAATTGGATCCTGTTATTGGTCGTGATAAAGAGATAGAACGGGTAATACAAGTTCTTAGTAGACGGACAAAGAATAATCCTGTTTTGATAGGGGAACCTGGTGTAGGTAAAACAGCAATTGTTGAGGGTTTAGCCTCCAGGATTATTTCTGAGAATGTGCCGGAAATTTTATTAAATAAACGTGTTGTTTCCCTTGATTTAAGTTCAATTGTAGCTGGTTCTAAATATAGGGGAGAGTTTGAAAAGAGATTAAAGGCAGTAATGAATGATATAATAAAAAACGGTGAAATTATTTTATTTATTGATGAACTCCATACCCTGGTTGGTGCTGGTGCGGCAGAAGGGGCAATTGATGCTTCAAATATCTTAAAACCTGCTCTGGCCAGAGGGGAACTTCAGGCTATTGGTGCTACCACCCTGGATGAATACCGCAAATATATTGAAAAAGATGCAGCACTGGAGAGAAGATTCCAATCAGTTTTGGTAGAAGAAACCACTATTGAAGAGACAATTAGCATTTTAAAAGGACTGCGGGATCCCTATGAAGCACACCATAAAGTTGTTATTACTGATGAGACAATTAAAGCAGCTGTTAATCTGTCACATCGGTATATAACTGACCGTTTTTTACCAGATAAAGCGATTGATTTAATTGATGAAGCTGCCTCAAAGGTAAGGCTGAGTAATAATACAAGACCACCAGAGATGAAGGCGCTTAATCAGAAACTGGAAGATTTACAGAAGGAAAAGGAAGCTGCTGTAAAAAACCAGGAGTTTGAAAAGGCTGCTAAACTGAGGGATAAGGAAAAAGAACTACAACAGGAATTAGAGGATATTAAAGCCAACTGGCATCAGGATAAAGGAAGGAAAGAGAGTACTGTAACACCAGACGATATAGCAGAGATTGTTTCCAGTTGGACAGGGATACCAGTTACCAGGTTAGAAGAGGCTGAAACAGCAAAATTATTAAGATTGGAAGAGGAGCTTCACAAGAGAGTTATTGGCCAGGATGAGGCTATCAATGCAGTTTCTCAAGCAGTAAGGAGGGCCAGGGCAGGGCTCAAAGACCCTAAAAGGCCTATTGGTTCATTTATCTTTCTTGGTCCAACAGGTGTGGGCAAGACAGAATTGGCCCGTACACTGGCTGAAACAATGTTTGATGATGAAGATGCTATGATCAGGATTGATATGTCTGAATACATGGAAAAACACTCTGTCTCACGTCTGGTTGGTTCTCCTCCAGGTTATGTGGGACATGAAGAGGGTGGTCAGTTAACAGAACCGGTAAGAAGGCGCCCTTATTCGGTTATCTTATTTGATGAGATTGAAAAAGCCCATCCAGATGTATTTAATGTCCTGCTCCAGATTCTTGAAGACGGTCTTTTAACTGATACACACGGCCGTAAAGTTGATTTTAAAAATACAGTAGTCATTATGACATCTAACGTCGGTGCTAATTATATTGAAAAGGAATCAAGGCTTGGCTTTAAAGCACAGGAAGATGAAGAAAGTAAATATACTGATATGAAAGATAAAGTTATCTCTGAACTAAAAAAGACATTCAGACCTGAATTCCTTAACAGGCTTGATGAAATAATAGTTTTCCATGCTTTAAATAAAGACCATATCAATCAGATTGTTGACCTGATGCTGAATGATTTAAGAAAGAGATTGAGTGAAAAGGAAATTGAAATCAAGGTAAGTGATAAAGCAAAACAATTACTGGCTGAGGATGGTTTTGATGCCCAATTTGGGGCCCGTCCCTTAAGAAGGAGTATCCAGAAATTGATAGAAAATCCTTTATCAGAACGTATTCTTCAAGGAGAAGTAAAGGAGGGCCAGGTAATTAAGGTTGATGAAGATCAAGGAAGTATGTCCTTTATTAATGAATAATCATACTAAAGTTTCTTGTAAAAACCTGTCAAAAATGTTATAATTAAAATAAATTAGTTAGTATATAATAGGGGATAGGTGTATGGCGAGAGACAGGGTTGATTATACGTGTGAGGAATGCGGCTATAAGAGCTCCAAATGGATGGGACGTTGTCCGAATTGTGATACCTGGAATTCGTTTGTTGAAAGGAGAGCTAATAAGGGCAGTGGGAAACAGGTTCAGCTTAGGGTTGAACCCAGTCCAATTACAAAAATTGAAGCTGGAGTGCGTGCTCGTTCTTCCTCCGGGATTGGTGAATTAGACCGTGTCCTGGGGGGCGGGATTGTAAGTGGGTCTCTGGTTTTACTTGGAGGAGCCCCTGGTATTGGGAAATCAACCCTGATATTACAGGCGGCTTCCCTTTTTAGTAAAACTAATGGCCAGGTTTTATATGTTTCAGGTGAGGAATCAGCTACCCAGATAAAACTGAGGGCGGAGAGATTAAAGGCCATTAATAATAGTTTATATATTCTGGCTGAAACCGAGTTTGACCAGATAAGTGTAGCCCTACATAAAGGTAATTATGACCTGGTAATAATTGATTCTATTCAGACGGTCTATGAACCAAAACTGGATAGTGCCCCTGGTAGTATTCCTCAGGTTAAAGAGATTACTAATCAGCTTATGAAAATAGCCAAGACTAAAAATATACCAATCTTTTTAATTGGGCATGTTACTAAAGAGGGCAACCTGGCAGGGCCGAGAGTTATGGAACATCTGGTTGATGCAGTACTCCAGTTTGAAGGTGACCGCAACTACTCTTATCGTATCTTACGAGCGGTTAAGAATAGGTATGGTTCAACTAATGAGGTTGGGGTTTTTGAAATGAAGGGTTCCGGTATGGAAGAAGTACTAAATCCTTCCCAATTATTCTTGGAGGAGAGACCTGACGGGGTATCTGGTTCTGTAATAGCACCTGTTATTGAAGGAAGCAGACCATTATTGATCGAGGTGCAGTCTCTGGTATCTTCTTCAACTTTTTCTGCGCCACAGCGTTTAACTACTGGTGTTGATTATAAAAGGGTATCTATTTTACTGGCTGTTCTGGAGAAAAAAGCCGGTTTCAACTTTCAGACTAAAGATGTCCATATTAATATTACAGGCGGGTTCAAGGTAGATGAGCCGGCTCTGGATTTAGGGATTATATCAGCTATCATTTCTAGTTATCAGGATCAGGTTATACCAGATGGACTGGCTGTTATAGGTGAGGTTGGATTAGCAGGTGAGGTCAGAGCAGTCAGCCAGATAGAACAGCGTATTAAAGAAGCAAAAAAACTGGGATTTAATAGGATTATTATTCCACAGGGTAATTTTAAAGGGCTTAATTTTGACCCTGAAGTAAACATTGTGGGAATAGTAAATATACATCAATTATTACAACATATCTCTAAGGTGGGGTGATGAATGAGCAGAGAAAATCAATTAGCTGAGATTTTAAAAATGATAGCACCAGGTACAGTACTGAGGGAAGGCCTGGAAAATGTGCTGCGGGCTGGTACTGGGGGTCTTATAGTAATAGGCGATAGTGAAGAAGTACTAGGTATAGTCGATGGAGGGTTTAATATTAATGCAGAACTTAACCCAGCACGGCTTTATGAATTAGCTAAAATGGATGGAGCTATGGTTTTAGATAGTGATGCTGATCGGATTCTCTGTGCTAATGCCCAGTTAATACCTGATCCCTCAATCCCCTCTTCTGAGACAGGTACCAGGCATAGAACTGCTGAAAGAGTTGCCAAGCAGACGGGAGAACTAGTAATTGCTATTTCACAGAGGAGAAATATCATTACCCTTTATAAGAATAACCTCAAACATATCCTGGAAGATATCAGAGTGATCCTATCAAAGGCCAACCAGGCAGTCCAGACACTAGAAAAATATCGCAATGTCCTTGATCAAGCCCTGACAAATTTAAGTGCTCTTGAGTTTGAAGACCTGGTTACTATTTCTGATGTAGTTACTGTGATACAACGGGCAGAAATGGTACTTAAAATTGAAAAAGAAATTAAAAAATTTATAAATGAACTGGGTATTGAAGGAAGACTAATTAAGATGCAGTTGCAGGAATTAATAGTAAATGTTAAAGAGGAAGGCATTTTATTAATTATGGATTATATGGCTGATAATGAAGAAGATGATGAGTTTGAACCTGAAGATCTATTAATGGAATTAACAAACTGGTCTTCAGATGAGATGTTATCCCTAAATACTATAAGCAAGGCTTTAGGACACGGTGGCTCTGTTAATTCCATGGACCTTTCAGTCTCTCCCAGGGGATACAGATTATTGAGGAAGATCCCTAGGCTGCCTATGCCTGTTATAGAAAATTTGGTTGCTCAATTTACAAGTTTGCAGGATATAATTAATGCTTCACCAGATGAACTTGATGATGTCGATGGTATAGGAGAAGTGCGTGCCCAGGCAATAAAAGAAGGATTAAGGCGTTTAAGGGATCAAGTCTTATTAGATCGTCATATATAGTGGGATTTTATTAAAATTGACAGTTGATAATACAGGTGTTATAATTATTCTAAGGAAGAATATGGTTTCAGGTAATAGAGGAGATGATATAATTGTTTAAGGTAGGCGATAAAGTAGTCTATCCCAATCATGGTGCTGGTACAATAATAGGACTAGAAACAAAAGAAATCCTAGGTGAAGAAAAAAAATATTTTATTATGCAGTTACCTATTGGTGAAATGAAGGTCATGATACCTGTCGAAAAAGTAGATGAAATAGGTATTAGAAGGGTTATAGATGAAGAAGAGGCTGACGATGTTTTGAGACTACTTAAGGGTGAAAAAAGCAAAATGTCCCAGAATTGGAACCGACGTTTCCGTGCAAATATGGAGAAACTTAAAACAGGGGATATATATGAAGTAGCTGAAGTTGTCCGCAATTTAACTATTAGGGACCATGAAAAAGGGCTTTCTACTGGTGAAAAGAAGATGCTTAATAATTCCAGACAGATATTAATTAGTGAATTAGTATTATCAAAGGATATGGATGAAGAAGAGGTTGATTTATTAATTAGTGAAGTGTTTAATGATAATCCATATATGGATGAAGAAGAATAATTTACTTATTTTAATGATTTTAGGAATTATTATTCTATTTTTGGTAATAATATTTGGAAGGAGGTGGGAAAGTGCTAAAAAAAATAATGAAGTCCATCTTGGCTATATTTGGTGCAATTATAGGATATGAGCTTGTTGATGTTTTAGACCTGGCAACTGAGTTTCCAAAACCTGTCTGGGAGAACATAGACCGCTGGTTTATAAGCACACAATTTATTGGCATTATTATCGGGTTATTGTTTGGTTTTTTTGTTGTTTCTTTTTTATTGGAGAAATTATTGCAATTAATTATTAATTTTGAGTACAAATTAAAAGAGGTATCATGGAAGAAAATAGTGATTAGTATTTCAGGAATTATTATAGGCCTATTAATAGGTATACTTATAAGTATTTCTTTTCCTGTTTTAAAAAGTCATCGCATCGGGCAATATTTGCAGGTATTAATAAATTTGGTTTGTGCATACCTTGGATTCAGCCTCTTGACTTACAAAGAGATTGAGATTATCAAGCTGTTTGAAAAGAGCAACAAAAATAAAATGGATAATATTTACGATGATGAGATTAGTAGTAAAATTCTTGATACCAGTGTTATAATTGATGGTAGGATAGCAGATATATGTAAAAGTGGTTTTGTAGAAGGAACGTTAATAGTATCTGAATTTGTACTTGAAGAGTTACGTCATATAGCTGATTCATCAGATGTACTAAAACGTAACCGTGGTAGGCGTGGGCTTGATATTTTAAAACAGATGCAGAAGGAAAGTAATATAAACATTCAGATCATAGAACAGGATTTTGATGAAATTAATGAAGTAGATAGTAAATTGGTAAGATTGGCCCAAATCATGGATGCCAAGATAGTAACTAATGACTACAATCTCAATAAAGTTGCTGAATTACAGGGTGTTTTTGTACTTAATATTAATGAATTGGCAAATGCTGTTAAACCGATTGTGCTACCAGGTGAAGAGATGGATGTTAAGGTGATTAAAGAGGGAAAAGAAGATGGTCAAGGTGTTGCTTATCTTGATGATGGTACCATGATAGTTGTTGATGATGGTGTTAATTATATGGGTAAAAAGATTTCTGTCTTAGTAACCAGTATATTACAGACAGCAGCAGGTAGGATGATTTTTGCTAAACCCAAAGCCAGGGAACAGATTAATCTAATTAAGGGGTAAAATAATGTCTATAGGAGTTGTGATACCTGCAGCAGGTCAGGGTTCAAGGATGAATAGCCAGACTAATAAACAGTATTTAGGTCTGGCTGATCGTCCTGTTCTTGCCCATACTATTGCCCTGTTTTCTGACAATCCTCAGATTAAAGAGATAATTGTTGTTGTCAGGCAGGAAGAAATAAAGTACTGCAGGGAAAAGGTTATAAACAAATATTTTAATAATAAAAAGATCAGAATAATTGCTGGGGGAGAGACCAGGCGCGAATCGGTTTTTGCTGGTTTAAGGGTCTTTTCACCAGCAATTAATTATGTTATAATTCATGATGGTGCTCGACCGATTTTGCCGGTTTCTGTTGTAGAAAGGGTTATACTTACTGTTAAGGAAAATGATGCAGTTAGCGTGGGGGTAAAACCTAAAAATACTATAAAAAGGGTGGATGGGAAGGGTTATGTCCTTGAGACCCTGGATAGAGGAGAATTGGTTTCTATCCAGACACCCCAGGCCTTTAGCAGAGAACTTATTATGAAGGCACATCAGGAGGTAGCTAGTGACCTAAAGGTTACAGATGATGCAGCACTGGTTGAGTTCTTAGGATATCAGGTTAAGATTATTAGTGGCTCAGAGGAAAATATTAAGATAACTACCCCTGAAGATATGTTTATAGCAGAAAGTATACTTGAGAACAGGAGAAGATAAAGTGAGAGTAGGTTTAGGTTTTGATGTTCATGGATTTAAAAAGGACCGGCCGTTGATAATAGCCGGGATACATATTCCTTATCAATATGGTTTGATGGGGCATTCAGATGCAGATGTGCTGACACATGCCTTAATGGATGCTATTTTAGGTGCTATGGCTAAAGGTGATATAGGAAGACATTTTCCAGATAGTAATCAGCGTTATAAGAATATCAATAGCTTATTATTACTGGATGAGGTCTATAAATTACTTATGGAAGAAGAATATAGGATTGAAAATATTGATTTAGTACTTATGGCAGAAAAACCGAAAATATCACCGTATTATAATAAAATAATTAGTAAGTATGCCGAGGTTTTACAGATCAATAAAAAGAGGATTAATATGAAGGCAACAACTACTGAGGGGCTTGGGTTTGTTGGAAGGGAAGAGGGAATGGCTGCCCAGGCTGTTGTTTTAATTGAGAGTAATGAAAGGGGATAAATCATGCTAGTAAAGGATATCATGTCAGATAATCCGATCACAATAAATCCTGAGGCAACAGTATTTGAAGCTGAGAAACTTATGTCACTAAATAAGATTGGAAGGTTAATAGTAGTTGAAGATGGTAAAGTGATTGGGATGGTAAGTGATGGTGACCTGGTAGTTGAACATGAACTAAATGCTTCGATAACTAGGTTTATGTCAGAAGATATAATTACGATTAGCCTGGATACGACTGTGCAGGAGGCAGCGCGCCATCTCTCTGATAATCATATCGGTGGTCTGCCTGTACTTAATGATGATCATAAACTGGTGGGGATTGTAACAGCAGATGATATAGTATCTGGTTATCTTAAAGATGAAGAAAATGAAAGGGCTATGGAAAAGAGGACCATAACACCAGAGAGTTCAGCAATTTATCTGGCTATGACCAGGAGCCGTGAATATGAAGAATACTGGCTGGAGAAAATTAAGGGGTATGGCTATAAGGGGGCTATCACCCAGACAGGTGCCAGTGCAGAGAAATTACCTATTAAGTTAAGGGAGAGCACTACAGTTGCAGCAATTGCCCGTGGGGTTATTTCTGAAAATTCACGGGAGAAGATAGCTATTTCCAATGCTGTAAAAGATGCGTACAGCCAGCTTGCCTTGATAAATCCGGGACTTGGTGGTGGGTTTAAAATAGCTATCGTCCGTGGGGAAGGCCATATAGCGGCAGCAATATTTGGTAAGTTTGGCCATGCCCTGGTAGATGGTCCAGAACAATTAACTGTGGGTACCAGTGTAATATAGAGGTCTTATATTATATACGCAAGGATGAGGCCAGTACTAGGCCATCGAGGCCGTTGGAGGTCTTGGATAAGACATTATTTTATGGAATAATAGATATACTGATAAATATATATTATACTTGAAAAAAAATAGTTAGAGGAGTGGATAGAATGTCAGGAATGCGTTTGCGTTTTCCTCCCAGTCCGACAGGTAAGATCCATATCGGTAATATGCGTACTGCCTTATTTAACTGGCTGTGGGCCAGGAAAAATAAGGGGAAACTAGTTTTAAGGATTGAAGATACAGACCTGGAAAGGTCCACTAAAGAGTTTGAAGAGATAATCCTAAAAGAGATGAAGTGGCTTGGACTTGATGTTGACGAAGGTGTAGGTATTGGTGGGGATTATGGTCCTTACCGGCAGTCAGAAAGAATAGATATATACCAGAAATATGCTGAGAAACTACTGGAAGAAGGTAAAGCGTATTATTGTTACTGTTTACCTGAAGAATTAGATAAAATGAGGGAAGAGGCTGCCAGCAAGGGTGAAATGCCTCGTTATAACCAACACTGCCGTACCTTGTCTGCAGAAGATGTTGAAAAATATAAAAAAGAAGGTAGGAATCCTGTTATCAGGTTTAAAGTTCCTGATGAGGATAGAGAGATAATCATTGATGATATTATTAGAGGTAAAATATCCTTTAATACCAGTGTGCTTGATGATTTCATTATCTACAAATCAGATGGAATGCCTACATATAATTTTGCTGTAGTTATTGATGATGCTTTAATGAAAATAAGTCAGGTTATCAGAGGAGAAGATCATATATCAAATACCCCTAAACAGTTATTGATTTATGAGGCTCTTGGTTTTGATTTACCTAGGTTTGCACATCTCCCATTAATACTTGATGAGAATAAGGCCAAATTGAAAAAACGTAGTGATAGTGATACCGTATATATTGGGGAATATAGAGAAAATGGTTATCTCCCTGAAGCTCTATTTAATTTTTTATCACTACTCGGCTGGTCAGCAAAGGATGATCAGGAAATAATGTCAAGGGAAGAGATCATATCTCATTTTGATATTGCAGATGTTAATAAAAGTCCTGCTGTGTTTGATGTTGAAAAACTAAACTGGATGAATGGTAAATATATCAGAGAGGCAGACCTGGATAGGATTGTTGAATTATCTATTCCGTATTTAAAAGATGCTGGATACATTAGTGATGATGTATCAGATGAAAAATATGAATGGGTAAAAAGGGTTATAGAGGTTAGCAGGAACAAGGTTGATTATCTGTCCCAGATACCTTATGAGGCTGAACTTTTCTTCAAAGAACTGGAATTTGCGGATAAAAAAGAGGCTGTTGAAGAATTTAAGGGAGAAAATGTGGAACTGGTTTTTACAACCCTTAAAGAAAAACTCAGGGAACTGGAGGAATTTAACCCTGATTCAATAAATAAAATTTTTAACATAATGAGGAAAAATTTGCCTGTAAAAGCCAGGACTATTTATCATCCAACAAGGGTAGCTCTCACTGGCTTAAACTCAGGACCGGAGTTAAATCATGTAATTTATATTCTGGGTTTAGATGAAGTAGAGAAACGTTTGGATAGTGCCCTTGAAATGGTTAATTAGTTTAAACTTTAGAAAGGCAAATTAAATGCTGCAGGGTAGACATATAAAGAAATCTATCCTGTAGTTTTATTTTTATGGGCAGAGGAAATTATCGACTATTGTTATCTGAAAAATACTTTACAAATACCTGTTAAAAGTATATATTATTATATAAGAAGAAAATATATTAATAATATTGATGGGAAGAGAGGATATAAGTTTTCTATCTCAGAGAGGATTATCAAAGGCTGGAAGTAATCTATAGATTGTATATCCTTATGCATCCTGGAGTTTAATTCCTGAATTATAGTAGGGAGTTACGGTGAAAGCCGTTATCATTATTTATTAAGTTGGGTATCAGGGGTAAGCCCTGGCCAAACAGAGTGGAAACGCGGGCCTTCGTCTCTGTAATAGGGATGTGGGCTTTTTTATTGGAAATTATGTTTAAATTGTGGATAATTTCTAGAGTCGTCCAACCAAAATATCTGTCTGGATTATTAAAACTAGTTAACTTTGTGTAAGAAATAAAATGTTAAAGGTAAAAGATTAAAGGGGGGAAACTTGATGCTTAAAGTTTATAACACTTTAACCAGGAAAAAAGAAGAATTTATTTCGTTAAAAGAGGGTAAGGTGGGGATGTATGTCTGTGGTTTGACTGTGCAGAATTATTCTCATCTAGGTCATATCAGGAGTGCAATTAATTATGATGTTATTAGACGTTACCTGGAATATAAGGGATATGATGTTACCTATATCATGAATTTTACTGATGTAAATGAAAAAATAGTAAGCCGGGCAGCAGAGGAGGGCCTGACAATGATGGAACTGGCAGAAAAATATGCCCGGGCTTATCTAGAAGATATTAGCGAATTAAATATTAAACCAGCTACCAGATATGTAAAGGCAACTGATAATATAGATGCGATTATTAAAATGATAGCAACCCTGCTGGAGAGGGGGTATGCCTATGAAGTTAATGGTAATGTCTATTTTAGTGTGGATAAATTTGAGGACTATGGTAAACTATCAGGGAGGTCTCTTGATGAAATGCAGGCAGGTGCCCGAATTGATGTAGTTGAGGAGAAAAGAAACCCGATGGATTTTGCTTTATGGAAGAAGGCTCCCGAAGGTGAGAAAGAATGGGATAGCCCCTGGGGTAAGGGATGGCCTGGCTGGCATATAGAGTGTTCAGCTATGGCCACCAAATACCTGGGAGATAGCTTTGATATTCACGGTGGTGGAAGTGATTTAATTTTTCCCCATCATGAAAACGAAATTGCTCAGTCTGAGGCCTGTACTGGCCATACATTTGCCAAATACTGGCTCCATAACGGTCCAGTAAATCTGAAGGGAGAAAAAATGTCTAAATCTCTGGGTAATTTTTTTACTACCAGGGAATTATTGGAGAAATATAAAGCAGATGAAATACGGTATTTCCTCCTGACCAAGAATTACCGGACACCGATTGATTTTAGTGAAGAAGAGGTGGAGACTGCTAAAGCGGGTCTTAAAAGGCTAAGTAATCTTTCTCAGAAGTTAGAGTCCCTGCTATTTAATAATGAACAGTTGGAAGAAGTAGAGGGGAATCTATCTACTGAGGGAATTAAAGATACATGTCGAAAAAGGCGTATTGATTTTGAAGAGGCCATGGATGATGATTTCAATACAGCCTTAGCGATTGGGGTTATCCATGAACTGGTTCGTGATATAAATAGCTTTATAAATAGTCCTGACTTTACCTTGCAACAAAAAAACTGTACTGTACTGAAGGAGGCTTATGGGGTATTTAAAGAACTTACTGATATTCTTGGACTTAGCTTAGATGATAAAGCGAATCTTAATAATGATGAGGCTGTTAATAATTTAATGGATTTCATTCTTAAAATAAGGGAAGAGGCAAGAGAACAGAAGGATTATCAGCTGGCTGACAGGATACGGGACGGCTTGGGTGAACTGGGTTTTCTTGTCAAAGATACTACGCAAGGTGTGGAATGGGAGAGGGTTTAAAGATAATGGAAGAACAGGAAGCAAGGTTATTATCACCAGGTTTGTTAGCCTATATAGGTGATAGTATCTATGAGGTGATGGCCAGGGATTATCTATTGAAAAAGGGGTATCGTTCCTTAAATGAACTACATCAATATACTGTTAAGATAGTAAATGCTTCAGCCCAGGCTAAAGCACTCCGTAAATTGGAGGCTAGTCTGTCAAAAAAGGAGTTGTCAATCGTCCGTCGGGGTCGGAATTATAAGGGGGGTAATATACCGGCTAACTCATCAGTGATAGATTATAGAATGAGTACAGGGCTGGAGGCTTTATTTGGTTATCATTATTTGTCTGGTAATTATGAACGGCTTGATTTTATATGGGAGAAGATTGTTGAGGTGCTGTTTGAAGAATAGTTGTTAAGAACTTTCTTGGAAGTTATGTTATTTTAAGATTATGGATAACTTTAAAGACCGACAAATATATTTGTTTTCCTTGTCGTGTGCTGCGGTGTCCTACCTTTGCTTACTGTCGAAAAATTGTCTTCCGGCGTCCGTGCCTACAGCCAATTTCTAGAGTCGTCCAACAAATATATTTGTCTGGTTAATAATTTATTGATTAACTATGTGTAATAAATAGTCTGAGTTAAGAAAGCTGATGTATTTAATTATATTATAATATTACTTTATTAACAGTATTAAAAGGGGGTAAGAAGGGAATGAATAAGGCTTATGTTGGTGATGGTAAGGTTGAGTTGATTGCTGGTGGTGGTAAAGTATATACGGATATAGCGGCCAGGTTTGTTCGTTCGGAAAGAACACTTAAGGAGATTATTGCTTCTGATTACTCGAAAGAACTTGTAAAAAGGATAATTAATAGTGGTCATGAAGCAGCAGTAGAATTTGACTTTTTTATCTTTGGAATAGAAGGCTATGCCCGTGTTACTGAGGTTCAGTTAGTCAGGAAGAGACTGGCATCATATATGATCAAATCTGGTCGGGCAGAGAAGTCGGGTAGAAGGTCATTTGATATTGTTATACCAGATAATATTGAGGGTTTTACAGCAGAAAATTTATTACCAGTAAATTTATTCAAATTAAAAGACGGCTCAAAGCTGTCAGAATATTTACCGGCTGGGAATGATGAAGTAATCCTTGAGTATGGTTCCAAAGATATTTTTCAACTAGTAGAAGAGTGGTATAATACTGGTGTGGATCAGGGGCTCCCTGAAGAAGATTTAAGATATGTTAAACCTCAGGCCACTGAATTTAAGGCTTTAATTGGTATGAATGCCCATGCCTTACGGGACTGGTTCAGGATTCGCTGTTGTAAAAATGCCCAAAGGGAGATAAGAGACCTTGCCTTAAAGATGTTGAATTTATGTAAAGAAAGTGCCCCTGACTTATTTGCTGATGCGGGGCCTAATTGTGTTAGACTGGGGTACTGTCCTGAAAATGAATTACAGCATGAAGACTGTAGGGGGAAGATTATGACTAAAAATGAGGCACTCAAATTAATAAAGGAAAAAATGGCAGGTAATTAAATAATTCATTAAAAAACTTATAATATTGGTATAATAAGTATAATGTATTATGTATAAGATATTGACATTGAAGGCAGGTGATTGATTTGGCGAAAATAGAAGGTAGGAATCCTGTTATTGAAGCCTTAAAAGGGAACCGCAAATTGGACAGGATATTAATAAAAAACGATATTAGTGGTGATAAAATAGACTGGATTATTTCCCAGGCCCGCCGTCAGGGAGTTATAGTTGAGAGGGTTTCCAGGAATACACTTGATAAATTGGCTTTAAGCCATGCCCACCAGGGTGTGATTGCAATAGGTGAAACACTCACTCTAGTAAGTGTTGATGATATTTTAAAATATGCTTACCAGAGGGATGAACAGCCATTTATTATCATCCTGGATCAGATTCAGGACCCTCATAATTTTGGCTCTATTATCAGGACTTCTTATGCTGCTGGTGCACATGGTATTATTTTTCAGGAAAAGAGAGCAGTGGGAGTGACTCCGGTTGTTGCTAAGAGTTCTGCCGGGGCAATTGAACACATAAGACTGGCTGAAGTCACCAATATTAACCAGACAATAGACAGATTAAAAGAAGAGGGACTCTGGATAGCGGGGGCAGATATGCAAGGACAGCAGGCCCATTATCAGGCTGATTTGAAGGGGAAAATTGGCCTTGTTATAGGGAGTGAAGGACAGGGTCTAAGGCGTTTAACCAGGGAAAAATGTGATTTCTTGATAAAAATACCTATGCTGGGTGAACTAGGTTCACTGAATGCCTCTGTTGCAGCAGCGATAATAATCTATGAGATAGTTCGTCAGCGTGCTTGAAAAAGATATGGCTTGACTAAGTTAGTTTAAATAAGTATAATATTAATGTATAAGGTAAGGGGGGGGTCTTATTGCAGGGGAATATTCAGCAGGAAATCGAATATGAAGATTATTCCAAAATGAATGATGAAGAACTAATTGATCTAGTACAGGATGGAGATAGACTTGCAGAAGAGACTTTGATAAAGAGGTATAAAAACTTTGTCCTGGCTAAGTCGCGGTCATATTTTTTAGTAGGTGCTGACAGGGAAGATATAGTTCAGGAAGGTATGATTGGGTTATTTAAGGCTATACGTGATTATAAAGTTGAGAGGTTGGCTTCTTTTAGGGCTTTTGCTGAACTATGTATTACTAGACAGATTATCACAGCGATCAAAGCAGCTACTAGGCAGAAACACCAACCCTTAAATTCATATGTATCTTTAAATAGACCAATTTATGATGAAGAATCTGATCGAACCCTGTTAGATGTTTTAAAAGGTGGCAAATTAACTAATCCTGAGGAACTAATAATAAGTTATGAGACATATAATCTTATCGAAAACCAAATTTCAGAGATGTTAAGTCAGCTGGAATTAGATGTACTCCAGGAGTATCTGGAGGGAAAATCATATCAGTCTATAGCTGATGCTCTGGACAAGCATGTCAAATCGGTTGACAATGCACTGCAGAGGGTTAAAAGGAAATTAGAAATGTTTTTAGAAAAACATAATATTTAAAACACATGGAAATATCCACCTCTGTCAGGTGGTTAAATGGCTGTACATAATCCCTTGCAGTCAGATAGATATATCTTTAAGTTTTTTGGTACATTAAAATTAAGGAGTGAGATGAATGGCAAAGCAAAAGTTTGAAAGGACAAAACCACATGTAAATATCGGTACAATAGGTCATGTTGACCATGGTAAGACAACATTAACAGCAGCAATAACAACAGTACTGTCTAACTTTGGTGGAGCAGAGGTAAGGGCATTTGATACAATTGATAATGCACCAGAAGAAAGAGAAAGAGGAATCACCATAGCGACAGCACATGTTGAATATGAGACCGAAGCAAGGCATTATGCCCATGTTGACTGTCCAGGACATGCTGACTATGTAAAAAATATGATTACAGGTGCAGCCCAGATGGATGGAGCTATTCTGGTAGTATCTGCAGCAGATGGACCAATGCCCCAGACCAGAGAGCATATTCTGCTGGCTCGTCAGGTAGGAGTACCAAATATAGTAGTATTCTTAAACAAAGCAGATATGGTTGATGATGAAGAGTTAATAGAATTAGTAGAGATGGAAGTTAGAGAACTATTAAGTGAATATGACTTTCCAGGTGATGAGATACCAGTAGTAGTAGGTTCTGCCTTAAAGGCTCTGGAAAATGGAGACCCGGAAGGGGAATGGGGCTCCAAGATTATAGAGTTGATGAATGAGGTAGACAGCTATATTGAACAACCAGAAAGAGAAACAGACAAACCATTCCTGATGCCTGTTGAAGATGTCTTTAGTATAACTGGGCGTGGGACAGTAGCGACAGGTAGAGTGGAAAGAGGGGCCCTACATCCAGGAGATGAAGTAGAGGTAATAGGGATCAAAGATACAGAAAAGACAGTAGTGACAGGAGTAGAGATGTTCCGGAAACTGTTAGATGAAGCAGTAGCCGGGGATAATATAGGAGCCCTATTAAGGGGAGTAAAGAGGGAAGATATTGAACGGGGACAGGTATTAGCAGCCCCAGGAAGTATAACCCCGCATACAAAATTCAAGGCAGAGGTATATGTTTTATCAAAAGAAGAGGGAGGAAGGCACACCCCATTCTTTAATGGATACAGGCCACAGTTTTACTTCAGGACAACAGATGTTACTGGTATAATCACTCTACCAGAAGGAGTAGAAATGGTAATGCCTGGAGATAATATAGAGATGGTAGGTGAACTGATAACCCCGATTGCTATGGAAGAGGGTTTAAGGTTTGCTATCCGTGAAGGCGGCCATACAGTAGGTGCCGGTGTTGTAACCGATATTATTGAGTAAAACCTTTAAACTTATCAATTAAAGAGCTTGTTATAAATTTAAGCATGTGCTTTCTTCAGGCACATGCTTAAAAAATTATTGACATTGGGAAAATAATGTGATAAGTTAATTAAGGCTGAAGATATATTATAGGCCCATTTATATTGAGGGGGTGGCAGTAAATGAGAGATATAATTACCTTGGAATGTACTGAATGTAAAAACCGTAATTATACAACTACCAAAAACAAACAACAACATAGAGATCGTTTAGAGACCAAGAAGTATTGTAAGTTCTGTCAAGAACATACCCTTCATAGGGAGACCAAATAGTGTGAAATTGTATAGATCTTACAAAAAACGCAATAATAATAATAGTGCTGTTTTTTGTTTAGATAAATATATTTTTTTAATGGGGTGAAGTGTAATGGCTGAACTAGGTTTTTTTGGTAAAATAGCCAGATTTTTCCGCAATGTTAAAGCAGAACTTAAAAAAGTGAACTGGCCTAATCGCAGTGAATTGTCATCTAATACAGTAGTTGTTGTAGTTACTGTACTGGCTTTGATTGCCTTTATTGGGGTCGTTGATTTGATTTTAACTAAATCTATAACCCCGTTTATTATGTAACTAGGGAGGTGGGGATTCTACAGACTGTAGGGTCCTTATATTATGGCAGAAAAGAATTGGTACGTGGTTCATACTTATTCAGGTCATGAGAATAAGGTAAAGACCAACCTGGAAAAGAGAATAGAGACGACTGGTATGGAGGATAGGATTTTTAGAATCCTGGTGCCGACTGAAGAAAAAACAGAACGCAAAAAAGGGAAAGAAAAGGTGGTTAACAAGAAAATCTTTCCGGGGTATGTACTGGTAGAGATGATAATGAGTGATGATTCATGGTATGTTGTAAGAAATACTCCCGGGGTTACTGGGTTTGTAAGTAGTGGGACTAAACCACTGCCATTACAACCGGAGGAAGCAAGCCGTATCCTTAAAGGTATGGGTATGGGTGATAAGAGAATCGCCTCTGAATTTAATGAGGGTGATAGAGTAAAGGTAATAGATGGTCCCTTTGAAGAATTTATTGGTATAGTCCAGGAGGTTCACCCTCAACAGGGAAAAGCTAAGGTGTTGGTTTCTATGTTTGGTAGGGAAACCCCTCTTGAATTAGAATTCTCGCAGATGGAAAAATCATAATAGATAGCTGATGAAAGGAGGAGGAAAATGGCCAAGAAGGTTATAGGACAAATCAAATTGCAGATCCCGGCAGGCAAAGCAAATCCTGCTCCACCAGTTGGACCTGCTTTAGGTCAACATGGTGTTAATATTATGGAGTTTTGTAAATCATTTAATGCAAAGACCTCGGATCAACCGGGGATGATTATACCTGTAGAGATTACAGTCTATGCAGACAGATCATTTAGTTTTATTACCAAAACACCACCAGCTGCTGTTTTAATTAAAAAGGCAGCAGGTATTGACAGTGCATCTGGTCGTCCAAATACAGACAAGGTTGCTACTATTTCCAAAGATGATGTCAAGGAGATTGCCGAACTTAAGATGCCAGACCTTAATGCTGGTAGTATTGAAGCAGCCATGAGTATGGTTGAGGGCACAGCCAGGAGTATGGGTATTTTAGTAAAATAAAATTTAAAATTAAGTGGGAGGATTTATAATCTAATCCGTTTAACCACAAGGAGGCGTTAGAGTATGCCAAAACATAGTAAGAGGTTTAAAGAAACACTAGAAAAAATTGATATAGAGAAACTATATGATGCCAAAACAGCGCTGGGACTTGTTAAAGAAGTTTCCTCAGCTAAATTTGATGAAACAGTCGAGGTTGCTGTCAGGTTGGGTGTTGATCCAAAACATGCTGACCAGAACATCAGGGGTACTGTAGTTTTGCCAAATGGTACAGGTAAAGAAGTAAAGGTTATAGTATTTGCTAAAGGTGAAAAGGTTAAAGAAGCCGAGGAAGCCGGTGCTGATGAAGTGGGTGCTGAAGAGTTGGCCGAGAAGATTGAAGGCGGCTGGCTTGATTTTGATGTTGCGGTTGCTACACCTGATATGATGAGTATTGTTGGTAAACTTGGCCGTGTATTGGGACCACAGGGATTAATGCCAAATCCTAAAGCCGGCACAGTAACTTTTGATATTGCCAAGGCTGTTAAGGAAATCAAGGCTGGTAAGATAGAATACCGTGTTGATAAAACCGGAATAGTACATCTTCCAGTTGGTAAAGTGTCTTTTTCTGAAGATGAATTACTTGAAAATTTTAAGGTTATTATGGATGCCTTAGTGAGGGAAAGACCATCTGCTGCTAAAGGGAAATATTTAAAGAGTGTTGTACTTTCTTCCACCATGGGACCTGGAATCAGAGCGAACACCTCTGATATAATGACCCTTATCGGTAGATAAAATAAAATTGACATTTTTTATACAACTATGGTATTATGAATTAGCAAAATAAAATATGTTGACCATAGACAGTAGGTGTCATAATGACTTAATTTCCTACCGAGGTTATGTTGTAATATATCTGTTTAGATATGATTGCTCCTGCCTGTCTATGGGTGGGTTTTTTTATTGTCTAAGTGGTTTCAAGGGGGTGAATATTTTGGCAAGGCCTGAAAAAGAGGCTTTTGTAGAAGAGCTTATTGAGAAAATGACTTCGGCAAAGTCGATGGTAGTAACTGATTATAAAGGACTTGATGTAGCAGCAATAACTGAGCTGCGTAAGCAACTCAGGGAAGCGGGTGTTGAGTACAAAGTAGTAAAAAATACGCTGGCAAGAATAGCTGCTCAGAAGGCAGAGCTTGAAGATATTAATGAGTATTTTACTGGACCAACAGCAGTTGCTTTTGGGTTGGAAGATGCCGTATCACCGGCAAAGGTATTAGTTGATTTTGCTAAGGAGAATGAGGAATTAGAGATTAAAGGTGGTTCACTTAATGGGCAAATTATTAGTCTGGATAAGGTTAAATCTCTAGCAGAAATACCGCCTCGTGAACAACTCCTGGCACTGCTGCTGGCAGGCATGAAATCGCCGATTACAGGATTGGTTAATGTATTACAGGGTAATCTACGTGGACTGGTTCAGGTATTGAACCAAATTAAAGAGCAAAAGGCTTAAAAAATTTTAGGGGGTTATTTATTATGAATAAAGAAGATTTAATTAAAGCAATTGAGGAAATGAGTGTTTTAGAATTAGCAGAACTTGTTGAGGAATTAGAGGAAAAATTTGGTGTTAGCGCAGCTGCACCTGTAGCTATGGCAGCTGCACCTGGTGCTGGTGGTGCTGGTCAGGAAGAAGAAAAGACAGAATTTGATGTCTTCCTTGCTGAAGTAGGCGGCAAGAAGATTAATGTAATTAAAGCAGTTCGTGAAATTACTGGTTTAGGTCTTAAAGATGCTAAAGCTGTAGTTGATGATGCACCTCAAAATGTTAAAGCGGGTGTCAGTAAAGATGAGGCTGAAGAAATGAAGGCTAAACTTGAAGAAGCAGGTGCTACTGTAGAATTAAAATAGTTTCATTTAATAAAATACTTTTTTGAAAACCAAAAAGCATTCTGGTTCTGGAATCAGGATGCTTTTTTATATCTTAAGATCAGGAGAGGTAAAAATTATCTTGACAAGCAGATTTAATTATGATAACATTATTAATTGTCGATACATAGGTTGATAAAATGGTTGTTTTATGCTTAGAGCTTAAATGCCTGGGGTTTTATTGGAAAAATAGTGCATAATAAAATAGATTAGCAATTATGTTTATAAATCTTATCTCAATAATAAATGTATATATATAATCTCTTAGGTTTATACTATAAATATAGATTTTTTTTGTAATTTTAATTAACAAGTTAATATTAAGACTTGATTCCTTATAGATGTTTAACCAGCGGGCTTTATAAACCTGCTTTAAATAATATTATAAGAAGAGTTTTCCTGGGGGTGCAAAAATGGCAAATGTTTTAAAGAGGAAGAGATATAGTTTTGCCAAAATCAAAGATGCACAGGTTGTGCCTGATTTAATAAGGACACAACTTAATTCGTATGAATGGTTTCTGGAACAGGGATTAAAAGAGGTCTTTAATGAAATAACACCAATTGAAGATTTTTCGGAAAATTTAATCCTGGAATTTGTAGATTATTATCTGGATGAACCGGATTATCAGATTGATGAATGCCGTGACAGGGATGCTACCTATTCGGCTCCCTTACAGGTAAAAGTAAGACTAATTAATAAGGAGACAGGTGAGGTAAAAGAGCAGGAAGTCTTTATGGGGGACTTCCCTTTAATGACTGATAAGGGGACATTTATAATTAATGGAGCAGAAAGGGTTGTTGTCAACCAGTTGATCCGTTCTTCAGGTGTTTATTTTGATGAAGAAAGGACAAAGGATGGTCGCCGGCTTATTTCTGCTAACCTTATTCCTAACAGGGGTGCCTGGATAGAATTTGAATATGATAAAAAGAGAATTGTTTCAGTGAGGGTAGATAGAACAAGAAAGATGCCTTCTACTGTCTTATTTAGGGCCCTTGGTTATGGTAGTGATGCAGAATTACTTGATATTTTTGATAATTATGAGGTTATTCAGGATACTATTGAAAGGGATAATACTGATTCAGAAGATGAGGCCTTAATTGAATTATATAAAAGGCTTAGACCTGGTGAACCGCCGACAGTAGAGAGTTCGAAGAATCTAATAAACTCCCTTTTCTTTGACCCTAAACGGTATGATATGGCTGCAGTTGGTAGATACAAACTAAATAAAAAACTCAAGTTGGATATTGATCCTGCCAGGAGATGCCTTGATAAGAGAGATATCGTGGAAACAGTTAGATATCTTCTTAAGTTAATTGATAATCACCCGGAATTTAATATAGATGATATTGATCACTTGGGTAATAGAAGGTTAAAGACGGTTGGGGAATTATTGCAAAACCAGTTTAGAATTGGTTTATCAAGAATGGAGAGGGTAGTAAAAGAGAGGATGACAATTCAGGATATAGATGTTGTTACACCTCAAGCCTTGATAAATACCCGTCCAGTTGTTGCTTCTATTCAGGAGTTCTTTGGTAGTAGTCAGTTATCACAATTTATGGACCAAACCAATCCACTTTCTGAACTGACACATAAGCGTCGTTTGAGTGCACTTGGTCCTGGAGGTTTAAGTAGGGACAGGGCTGGCTTTGAAGTCAGGGATGTTCACCATTCTCATTATGGTAGGATCTGTCCTATTGAGACACCTGAAGGACCAAACATTGGGCTGATTGGTTCTATGGGGTCATATGCCCGTACAAATGAATTTGGGTTTTTAGAGACTCCTTACCGCAGAGTTATTGATGGGAAAGCAACCGATGAGATTGAGTATTTAACAGCTGATGAAGAAGATAATTATACTGTTGCCCAGGCCAATGAACCTATAGATGAGGATGGTAACTTTAAACATGAGTTTGTTCTGGCCAGACGCAGGGGCGAGATATTAGAAGCATTACCCAAAAATGTCGATTATATGGATGTCTCACCAAAACAACTTGTTGGTGTATCCGCTGCCTTAATACCCTTTCTGGAAAATGATGATGCTAATAGGGCCTTAATGGGTGCTAATATGCAGAGACAGGCTGTTCCCTTATTAATTCCTGATGCACCTATTGTGGGTACGGGAATGGAATATAAGAGTGCTAAAGATTCTGGTGCCGTTATTGTTGCTAAAAACTCTGGAACCGTTGTTAAGGTATCAGGTGATAAGGTTTTGATCAAAACAGATGAGGGTAATGTTGATAGTTACAAATTGCTTAAGTTTAAACGTTCTAATCAGGGTAGTTGTGTCAATCAACGCCCTATTGTCCGTAAGGGGGATGTGGTAGAAGCCGGTGATATTATTGCTGATGGACCCTCAACTAATAAAGGAGAGCTTGCTTTAGGCCGTAATACATTAATCGCTTTTATGCCCTGGGAAGGTTATAATTACGAGGACGCTATTTTGATCAGTGAAAGACTTGTTAAAGAAGATGCTTTTACCTCTGTCCATATTGAGGAACATGAAGCTGAAGCCCGGGATACTAAACTGGGTCCGGAGGAAATAACCAGGGATATCCCTAATGTAGGGGAATCAGCCCTTAAGAATCTTGACGAAAGGGGTATTATCCGTGTTGGAGCAGAGGTAAAAGAGGGCGATATACTGGTTGGCAAGGTCACACCAAAGGGTGAGACAGAGTTGTCTGCTGAAGAAAGATTACTCAGGGCTATTTTTGGTGAAAAGGCCAGAGAGGTCCGGGATACTTCTTTGAAGGTGCCCCATGGTGAAGAAGGTATTGTAGTTGATGTTAAAGTCTTTTCCCGCGAAAATGGTGATGAATTAAAACCAGGTGTAAATAGACTTGTACGGGTTTATATTGCTACTAAACGGAAAATTTCTGTTGGTGATAAAATGGCAGGTCGTCACGGGAATAAGGGTGTTATCTCCAGGATACTACCTGAAGAAGATATGCCGTTCATGCCCAATGGAGAACCTGTTGAGATAGTTCTTAACCCACTTGGTGTTCCCTCCAGAATGAATATTGGTCAGGTGCTGGAGACCCATTTAGGAATGGCGGCCAAGGCACTTGGTTTATATATTGAAACACCAGTCTTTAATGGTGCCCGTGAAGATGAGGTGGAGGATAAACTGGAGGAAGCTGGTCTCAGCCGTGATGGTAAAACGGTTCTTTACGATGGGCGAACTGGTGAGCCTTTTGATAAAAGAGTAACTGTTGGTTATATGTATATCCTTAAACTACATCACCTGGTTGATGATAAAATACATGCCCGTTCAACAGGACCGTATTCACTTGTTACCCAGCAGCCGCTTGGTGGTAAAGCCCAGTTTGGTGGTCAGCGTTTTGGTGAAATGGAGGTGTGGGCACTGGAGGCCTATGGTGCTGCCTATACCTTGCAGGAGATGTTAACAGTCAAGTCTGATGATGTTGTCGGTAGGGTGAAGACATATGAGGCTATTGTTAAAGGTGAAAATGTGCCTGAACCCGGTATACCAGAATCCTTCAAGGTTTTAATAAAAGAAATGCAGAGTCTGGGGTTAGATGCCAAGATATATACTGAGGATGAAGAGGAATTACAGATAGCTGAGGAAGATGATGATTTTAATGATACAGCTAAAAAGCTTGGTTTAGATATGGATTTAACTAATGACTCTGATGAGGAAGAAGAATAAATTATAGAAAGGGGAGAATGACCCTTGTTCAACGTTAATAATTTTGATTCAATGAAAATTAGTGTTGCCTCTCCAGAACAGATTCGCGACTGGTCAAGGGGGGAAGTTAAAAAACCCGAAACTATAAATTATAGAACATTAAAACCGGAAAAGGATGGGCTTTTCTGTGAAAAGATATTCGGCCCGACCAAGGATTATGAGTGTCATTGTGGTAAATATAAAAGGGTGAGGTATAAAGGAGTTGTCTGTGACCGCTGTGGTGTAGAAGTAACCCGTTCCAAGGTCCGCCGTGAACGCATGGGTCATATTGAATTAGCGGCTCCGTGTACCCATATATGGTATTTTAAAGGCATTCCTAGTCGCTTGGGTTTAATACTTGACATGTCACCAAGGGCATTGGAAAAGGTTATTTATTTTGTCTCCTATATTGTAATAGACCCAGGGGAAACCCCATTAAGTGAGAAACAGTTACTAAATGAGAGTGAATATAGAGAGGCATACAGTAAATATGGTAATAGTTTCAAAGCTGAGATGGGGGCAGAAGCAGTACGGAAATTACTTACTAAAATAGATATAAATAATGAGGTTAAGATGCTTAAAAAGGAGGTTAAGGAATCAACTGGGCAGCGCCGCAAAAGGGCCATCAGGAGATTAGAGGTTCTTGATGGGTTAAATAATTCATCAATTTATCCCTCTTGGTTGGTCTTAAATGTTATCCCGGTAATTCCCCCTGACCTTAGACCTATGGTCCAGCTTGATGGGGGTAGGTTTGCAACCTCTGATTTGAATGACTTATACAGGCGTGTTATTAACCGTAATAATAGATTGAAGAGATTACTTGATCTGGGAGCACCTGAAATTATTATTAGAAATGAAAAGAGAATGCTGCAGGAAGCAGTTGATGCCTTGATTGATAATGGTAGGAGGGGTAGACCGGTTACAGGTGCCGGGAACCGTCCGCTCAAATCACTAAGTGATATGTTGAAAGGTAAACAGGGCCGTTTCCGTCAGAACCTGCTCGGTAAAAGGGTAGATTATTCAGGGAGATCTGTTATTGTAGTAGGACCGGATTTGCAACTCCATCAGTGTGGTCTACCTAAAAAGATGGCTTTAGAGCTTTTTAAACCATTTGTCATGAAAGGCCTGGTTGATAAAGGCTTAGCACATAATATAAAGAATGCCAAGCGGATGGTTGAGAATGTAAATGATGAGGTGTGGGGTGTACTGGAAGAGGTTATTCAGGACCATCCTGTCTTACTGAACAGGGCTCCTACTTTACATAGACTCGGCATTCAAGCCTTTGAGCCGATACTGGTTGAAGGTAAGGCCATTAAACTACATCCCCTGGTCTGTACTGCCTATAACGCTGATTTTGATGGTGATCAGATGGCGGTTCATGTTCCTTTATCTGCTGAAGCCCAGACAGAGGCCAGGTTATTAATGTTATCAACTACCAATCTATTGACACCATCTGATGGACATCCAATCACAGTCCCTACCCAGGATATGGTTCTGGGTATATATTACCTGACAACTGTTACAGAGGGAGCAGTTGGGGAAGGTAAAGAGTTTTCCTCTGCCTCCGAGGCGATTAAGGCCTATGATACAGGTAAGGTTAATCTACAGGCCAATGTTAAGGTTAGGTTAGATGGGAAAATAATCGAGACGTCAATCGGTCGGGTTATTTTTAATGAGGCCCTACCGGCAGAAATGGAATATATAAATGAACAGATTGGTAAAAGTGGACTTGGCGAGATGATCTCTGACCTGCAGGAGAGGTTTGGAAATACCAAAACAGCCCGTGCTCTGGATAATATTAAGGCCTTAGGCTATGATTTTGCTACTCGTTCAGGGATATCGATTGCTGTAAGTGATGCTGCTATCCCTGCCAGTAAAGAAGATATATTAAATAGGGCTGAAGAAGAGGTTCATAATATAGAGCAGCACTACCGCAGAGGGGCTATTACTGATAATGAAAGATACCAAAAAGTAGTAGACATCTGGAATAAGGCTAAAGATGATGTGACAAATGCTTTAATTGCTCATCTAGAAAAAGACAATAATATTTCTGTCATGGCTGATTCTGGTGCCCGTGGTAATAGATCGCAGATATCACAGCTGGCTGGTATGCGTGGGTTAATGGCAGATCCTTCAGGTCGGATACTTGATGTTCCTATTCGCTCAAGTTTCCGGGAAGGATTAAATGTTATGGAGTTTTTCATATCAACCCATGGTGCCAGAAAGGGTCTGGCTGATACAGCTATCAGGACAGCTGATTCCGGTTATTTAACCAGACGTCTGGTTGATGTTTCGCAGGATGTGATTATCAGGGAAGATGACTGTGGAACAGAGCAGAGCACTTTGGTAGAGTCTATTGGCGGCAAGGGTAAAGAGGCTATTGAGACCCTGGCTGAAAGATGTATTGGTAGAACTGCCGCTGAAGATATTATTCATCCCATAACAGGAGAGTTTATTGTAGAAAGAAATGAAGTAATTACACGTGACAGTATGAAAGAAATTGATCAGGCAGGTATTGAAGCAGTAAAAATCAGGTCTGTCTTAAACTGTGAAAGCAAACATGGGGTTTGCCGCAAGTGTTATGGTAGAAACCTGGCTACTGGTAAATTAGTTGATATTGGTGAATCAATTGGAATAATAGCAGCTCAGTCAATTGGTGAACCGGGGACACAGCTCACCATGCGTACCTTCCATACTGGAGGTGTTGCTGGGGATGATATCACCCAGGGTCTACCCAGGGTAGAAGAGTTGTTTGAAGGTAGGACACCTAAGGGTCAGGCGATTATTACTGAAAAAACTGGTTATGTTAAAATAATCAGTAAGAAAAATAGCCGCCGGATTGTTATTGAAGATGATGACGGTAAGAAAAAAACCTATCAGATTCCATATGGTTCTCAGATAAGCGTAAAAGATGGGCAGATGGTCTATGCAGGTGATAAATTGACTGAAGGGCCTATGGATCCTAGTGTTTTATTAAAGGTTAAAGGAGAGAGTGAGGTACAAAATTATCTCCTGGAAGAGGTTCAAAATGTTTACCGTTCACAGGGTGTTGAGATAAATGATAAACATATTGAGGTTATTATTAGACAGATGATGAGGAAGCTTAAGATTATTAAACCAGGGGATACAGATTTTCTGCCTGGAAGTCTGGTAAATAGGTATGAGGTAAGAGAAGTTAATCGTAAGATAGCTGAAAATGGTGGTCAGACCGCCACATATAAGTCGGAATTGCTTGGTATTACTAAGGCTTCACTGGCAACAGATAGTTTTCTATCTGCTGCTTCCTTCCAGGAAACAACAAGGGTCTTAACAGAAGCCTCGCTGGAAGGTAAGGTTGATTCATTAATGGGATTAAAGGAAAATGTTATTATTGGGCAGTTAATACCGGCAGGTACTGGTATGAGGCGTTACCGTTCTATTGATATGCTTGATGAGAATGAGCTGCCTATGGAAAATTTAATAGATGAGATTGTTGAAGAAGCAGAGTGATAGTAGTTTAAGTATTGCTATTCATAGAGGCGGGGGGTAAAAACCCCCCGTATAGTATGTTTGATATTTTAATTAGTATTAATACTAATTAAATAAATTTTTGTTGACATAGACTGGTAAAGGTGTTAAAATACTTAAGTGTGTGTTAGTAAAAGATGTCTTCAGGAGGAGATGTAATGGTACTGACAGAGCTGGCCAAACAGAAGAATAAAGTTGTTGGTACAAAGCAGACATTACATGTCATTAATAATGGTAAAGCAGCTAAAATATTTATTGCTGAAGATATTGATAAACATATAAAGACTAAACTTATAGAGGCAAGTAGAAAGAATAATTTATCAGTAGAAAAGGTTGAGAGCAAGTTAAAACTGGGCAGGGCTTGTGGTATAGATGTTTCAGCTGCTTGTGCTGCATTATTGAAATAACTGGAAGGAGGTGTGCTTATGCCAACAATTAGTCAATTAGTCCGTAAGGGTCGTAAAAAGGTTAGTAAGAAAAAATCTGCACCTGCTTTACAGAATTCACCGCAGAAGAGAGGGGTCTGTACCAGGGTTTATACGGCAACCCCTAAAAAACCTAACTCAGCCCTTAGAAAGGTAGCCCGTGTAAGATTAACTAACGGGATTGAAGTTACTGCATATATCCCTGGGATTGGACATAATTTACAGGAACACTCTGTTGTTCTTGTACGCGGCGGAAGGGTTAAAGACTTGCCTGGTGTAAGGTATCATATTGTTAGAGGTGCCCTTGATACTGCCGGTGTTGATGACCGCAAACAGGGAAGATCTAAATATGGAGTAAAGAGACCTAAGTAAAGGAGGGAAGCTAGATGCGCAAAAATAGAGCTGAAAAGAGAGAGGTATTAGCTGATCCTGTATATAATGATATAATTGTCACCCGAATGATTAATAAAATTATGCTGGACGGCAAAAAGAGTATTGCCGAAAGTGTATTTTATGACGCCATTGATCAGATTAAAGAAAATACTGATGAAGAGGGTATTGAGGTTTTAAAAAAGGGATTAGAAAATATTATGCCAGTTTTAGAGGTTAAATCAAGGCGTGTTGGTGGTTCTAACTACCAGGTGCCTGTTGAGGTAAATGACCGCAGGCGTTTAAGTCTTGCTATCCGCTGGTTAACTGAATCTGCCCGTAACAGGGGAGAGCGTACCATGACTGAAAGGTTTGCCAATGAGATAATAGATGCAGCTAATAATACTGGTGGTGCTGTTAAGAAAAAAGAAGAAGTACACCGCATGGCTGAAGCTAATAAGGCATTTGCTCATTATAGATGGTAGTATTAGATATATATAAGATTATAACTATAAGAAGGGAGGGGGAAATAGATGGCCCGTCAATTTCCGCTTAATAAAACTCGTAATATTGGTATTATGGCTCATATAGATGCTGGGAAAACTACAACCACTGAGAGGATCCTTTATTATACAGGAAGGGTCCATAAGATGGGAGAAGTTCATGATGGAGCCGCTGTAATGGACTGGATGGAGCAAGAACAGGAGCGGGGCATAACTATTACCTCAGCAGCGACTACCTGTCAATGGAAGGAAAATCGTATAAATATTATAGATACGCCCGGACACGTGGACTTTACTGTAGAGGTTGAGAGGTCACTCCGTGTTCTTGATGGTGCTATTGCATTATTTTGTTCTGTAGGTGGTGTTGAACCCCAGTCGGAGACTGTCTGGCGGCAGGCTGATAAATATAAAGTCCCCAGAATTGCTTTTGTAAATAAAATGGATAGAATGGGTGCTGATTTTTACCAGGTCTTAGATATGATGAAAGAGAGATTAGGTGCTAATGCAGTACCATTTCAACTCCCTATTGGTAAGGAAGATGATTTTAGAGGTGTTATCGATCTTGTTAATATGGATGCAGTCATATATGAAGATGATCTTGGTGTAAACTATGAAAGGACAGCTATCCCTGAGGAATACCAGGAAAAGGCTGAAAAATACAGAGAAAACCTAATAGAATCCCTGGCAGAAAAAAATGATGAATTGATGATGAAATATCTTGAAGGTGAAGAGATTAAGGCTGAAGACCTGAAGGATATTATCAGGGAAGAGGTTATTAATGTTAGTTTGATTCCTGTTTATTGTGGCTCTGCTTTTAAAAATAAGGGTGTTCAATTATTACTTGATTCTATTATTGACTATTTACCTTCACCACTGGATGTACCTCCAGTTGAAGGAATAGACCCCAATAGTGAAGAGGAAGCAGTCAGGAAAGCCAGTGATGATGAACCTTTTTCTGCCCTGGCCTTTAAAATTATGGCAGACCCTTATGTAGGAAAACTGGCCTTTTTCAGGTCATATTCAGGTGTACTTGAGGCTGGTTCATATGTTTTTAACTCAACCAAAGGTAAGAGAGAGAGGGTTGGACGTATTTTGCAGATGCATGCTAATCACCGTGAAGAAAGAGATTCTGTTCATGCTGGTGACCTGGCTGCAGCTGTAGGTTTAAAAAACACTACTACTGGGGATACACTTTGTGATGAAGATAATCCCATTATATTAGAGGCAATGGAATTCCCTGAACCAGTTATTGATGTAGCTATTGAACCGAAGAGTAAAGCTGACCAGGATAAACTTGGTATGGCATTACAGCGTCTGGCTGAAGAGGATCCTACTTTCAAAGTTAAGACTGATGAAGAAACTGGTCAGACTATTATTAAGGGGATGGGTGAATTACACCTGGAGATAATAGTTGACCGTCTATTAAGGGAATTTAAAGTTGATGCCAATATTGGTAAACCACAGGTTGCTTATCGTGAGACAATATCTAAAAAGGTAAATGGTGTCCATGGTAAATTTGTTCGTCAGTCTGGTGGTCGGGGGCAATATGGTCATGTAGTTATTGACATTGAACCACTCGGTGAAGGTGGAGGCTTTGAATTTGAAAATAATATTGTTGGTGGTTCGATTCCACGGGAATACATTCCTGCTGTTGAGTCTGGTATCATAGAAGCCATGGAAAATGGTGTTCTAGCTGGTTATCCAATGGTTGACCTGAAGGTTAGCTTAAATGATGGTAGTTATCATGAGGTTGATTCTTCAGAAATGGCCTTTAAAATTGCTGGTTCAATAGGATTTAAAGAGGCAGCTAAAAAGGCTAGACCTGTGATTCTAGAGCCTGTTATGAAGGTTGAGGTTGTTGTTCCAGAAGAATACATGGGTGATGTTATTGGTGACCTTAATGGACGCCGTGGACAGGTACAGGGTATGGAGCCGAGGGCAACAGCCCAGGTTGTAAAGTCATTTGTACCCTTATCTGAGATGTTTGGATATGCAACAGATCTGCGTTCTAAAACACAGGGGCGTGCTACCTATACAATGCAGTTCTCTCATTATGAACCTGCACCTAAGAGTATTGCAGAAGAAATTATGGGAGACTAATCAATAAATCTGACTGTTTAAAAATTATATATTTTAATATTTTAAGGAGGAATTTTTAATGGCAAAGCAAAAGTTTGAAAGGACAAAACCACATGTAAATATCGGTACAATAGGTCATGTTGACCATGGTAAGACAACATTAACAGCAGCAATAACAACAGTACTGTCTAACTTTGGTGGAGCAGAGGTAAGGGCATTTGATACAATTGATAATGCACCAGAAGAAAGAGAAAGAGGAATCACCATAGCGACAGCACATGTTGAATATGAGACCGAAGCAAGGCATTATGCCCATGTTGACTGTCCAGGACATGCTGACTATGTAAAAAATATGATTACAGGTGCAGCCCAGATGGATGGAGCTATTCTGGTAGTATCTGCAGCAGATGGACCAATGCCCCAGACCAGAGAGCATATTCTGCTGGCTCGTCAGGTAGGAGTACCAAATATAGTAGTATTCTTAAACAAAGCAGATATGGTTGATGATGAAGAGTTAATAGAATTAGTAGAGATGGAAGTTAGAGAACTATTAAGTGAATATGACTTTCCAGGTGATGAGATACCAGTAGTAGTAGGTTCTGCCTTAAAGGCTCTGGAAAATGGAGACCCGGAAGGGGAATGGGGCTCCAAGATTATAGAGTTGATGAATGAGGTAGACAGCTATATTGAACAACCAGAAAGAGAAACAGACAAACCATTCCTGATGCCTGTTGAAGATGTCTTTAGTATAACTGGGCGCGGGACAGTAGCGACAGGTAGAGTGGAAAGAGGGGCCCTGCATCCAGGAGATGAAGTAGAGGTAATAGGGATCAAAGATACAGAAAAGACAGTAGTGACAGGAGTAGAGATGTTCCGGAAACTGTTAGATGAAGCAGTAGCCGGGGATAATATAGGAGCCCTATTAAGGGGAGTAAAGAGGGAAGATATTGAACGGGGACAGGTATTAGCAGCCCCAGGAAGTATAACCCCGCATACAAAATTCAAGGCAGAGGTATATGTTTTATCAAAAGAAGAGGGAGGAAGGCACACCCCATTCTTTAATGGATACAGGCCACAGTTTTACTTTAGGACAACAGATGTTACTGGTATAATCACTCTACCAGAAGGAGTAGAAATGGTAATGCCTGGAGATAATATAGAGATGGTAGGTGAACTGATAACCCCGATTGCTATGGAAGAGGGTTTAAGGTTTGCTATCCGTGAAGGCGGCCATACAGTAGGTGCCGGTGTTGTAACCGACATTATTGAGTAAATAGTTAGAAAAAGCGAGGAGCATTTTCTCCTCTCTTTTTCTATGTTTCTGAATATAGATTTTCACCCGAGAAGGAGGGAAGAATATGGCTAAACACGAAAAGATACGAATTCGTTTAAAGGCATTTGAACATGAACTGCTGGATCAATCAGCCCAGAAGATAGTAAATACAGCCCAGAGGACCGGTGCCAATGTATCAGGTCCTGTACCACTTCCGACAGAAAAAGAAGTATATACTGTCTTGCGTTCACCACATGTTCATAAAGACTCCAGGGAGCAGTTTGAAATGCGTACCCATAAAAGATTAATAGATATAGTTGACCCTAACTCGAAGACTGTTGATGCATTAATGAGATTGGATTTACCAGCAGGTGTAAATATAGAGATTAAGCTATAATTGTCAGGAGGTGTAAGAGACGTGGCTAAAGGAATTATCGGCAAGAAAGTTGGAATGACCCAGGTGTTTAATGATGACGGAACTGCTGTTGTGGTAACTGTCATTGAGGCCGGGCCATGTATTGTAACACAGAAGAAAACAGAAGAAACCGATGGTTATAATGCAATTCAGCTTGGTTTTGGGGATAAGGCTGAATTCAGGACAAATAAACCGGAGAAAGGTCATTTTGATAGGGCAGATGTAACACCCAAGAAATACTTGAAAGAACTCAGGGATTTTGAAATGGATGTTAATGAAGGTGATGAATTAACTGTAGAACAGTTTGCAGATGGTGAACTTGTAGATATAACAGGTATCTCCAAAGGTAAGGGTTTTGCTGGAACCATTAAAAGGCACAATTTCCAGCGTGGACCTGAGACTCATGGTTCACATTCACATAGGGCACCTGGTTCTATCGGGGCAACAGATGCAGCACGTGTTTTTAAAGGCCAGAAACTTCCAGGAAGAATGGGTTATGACCGGGTAACTATTCAGAACCTGGAAATAGTAAAGGTAGATACCGACCGAAATTTGTTATTGGTTAAAGGATCTGTGCCAGGCCCTAATAAAGGTATAGTCTGGATCAAAGATGCTGTAAAGGTATCAAATTAGTTAATTTAGTTGTGGAAAGGGGGAATTAGCGATGCCGCAGATAGCTAAATATGATACAACTGGTAAAGAGGTTGGAAATATAGATTTAGCTGATAGTATATTTAATGATGATATAAATGAACATGTAGTTCACGAGGTTATTAATGCCCAGCTGGCTGGTAGGAGACAGGGAACTGCCTCAACAAAAACAAGAGGTGAAGTACGCGGTGGTGGTCGTAAACCATGGCGTCAAAAAGGTACCGGTCGGGCCAGACATGGTAGTATTCGTTCACCACTCTGGGTTGGCGGTGGTACTGTTTTTGGACCAAAACCTCGTTCATACAATAAGTCGCTCAACAAGAAGGTTAAAAAAATTGCTTTAAGGTCGATTTTAAGTGATAAGGTTCAAAGTGATAGTGTACTGGTAATTGATGAACTTGAATTTGTTAAACCACAGACAAAACAGATGGTTGAAATTCTAGATAACTTCAATCTTGGGGAGGCAAAGGTATTAATCATTATCCCGGAAAAAGATGAGAATGTCTATCTCTCAGTACGTAATATACCTGGGGTAAAAACCTTGCTTGTAAGTTCATTGAATGCTTATGATTTACTCAACAATGACTTTATTATTATTACAAAAGAGGCTGTTGCGAAGATTGAGGAGGTGTTGGCTAAATGAAGGACTCGAGGGATGTAATTATTTCTCCTATTATCTCTGAAAAAAGTATGGATTTAATAGAAGAGAATAATACCTATACATTTAAAGTTGCCCGGAAAGCCAACAAAGTTGAAATTAGAAATGCCATTGAAGATATCTTCAATGTTCAGGTATTAAAGGTTAATACCATGAATGTTTCTGGTAAGAAAAGGAGAATGGGTTTCAAAGAAGGAAGAACCCCTGCCTGGAAAAAAGCTATGGTTAAACTAGCTGCCGGTGATAGACTAGAAATTTTTGAAGGTATGTAATTTGAAAAAAAGTTGTAAAATATAAATTGTTCAAGGATAAGGAGGGAAAGATAATGGCGATTAAGAAGTTTAAACCGACTACTCCTTCCAGACGATATATGACAGTTTCAAGTTTTTCTGAAATAAGTAGAACTAAACCTGAAAAGAGCCTGCTGGCTCCATTAAAAAAGTCTGGTGGACGTAATGTTGATGGTAGAATAACTACCCGCCATAAGGGTGGTGGCCATAAACGCCGTTACCGTATGATTGATTTTAAGCGTAACAAAGATGGCGTACCTGCATTGGTTAGTACTATTGAATATGATCCAAACAGGTCAGCCAGGATTGCCCTTTTGAAATATGCAGATGGTGAGAAACGTTATATTTTAGCTCCAAATAAACTTAGTGTTGGAGAAACTGTAATGTCTGGTGAAAATGCCGATATAAAACCTGGTAATTCCCTTAAATTAAAGGATATACCGGTTGGTACTATAATTCATAATGTTGAATTAAGTCCAGGTAAAGGTGGACAGTTAGCCAGGTCAGCAGGGACCATGGCGCAGATTATGGCTAAGGAAGGGAAGTATGCCCATATTAAACTCCCTTCCGGGGAAGTACGCCTGGTTAGAATGGATTGTAAAGCAACTATTGGTCAGGTAGGTAACATAGACCATGAGAATATTACTGTTGGTAAAGCAGGTAGGTCTCGTTGGAAAGGTAAAAGACCAACTGTTCGTGGTGTTGTTATGAACCCACATGACCATCCACATGGTGGTGGTGAAGGCAAGTCGCCAGCAGGACGTCATCCAGTTACACCCTGGGGTAAACCAACAATGGGTAAAAAGACCAGGAAAACCAAGAAATCTGATCGTTATATTGTGCGTTCACGCCATGCTAAAAAACGGTAAACATCGAAAGGAGGGTTTATATTGGGTAGGTCTTTAAAGAAGGGACCTTTTGTAGAAGAGAGCCTTATTGCCAAGATCAGGGAAATGAATGAAAAAGATAAAAAAAGTGTTATTAAAACCTGGTCAAGGAGTTCTACAATATTTCCTGAAATGGTAGGTCATACTATTGCCGTTCATGATGGAATAAAACATGTTCCTGTATATATAACAGAGGATATGGTTGGACATAAATTGGGAGAGTTTGCTCCGACCCGTAAATTCAGGGGTCATGGTCATCATACAGAGCGCTCCACATCGTTAAAATAAAATTGTGTAAGGTAAAGGGGGGTTATTAATGGAGGCTAAAGCTGTTGCCAGATATGTACGGATTTCCCCGCGGAAAGCAAGACTGGTTGTTGATTTAATTAGAGGGAAAAATATTGGTGAGGCCATTGGTATTTTAAGAAATACGCCCAAAAAGGCTTCTCAATTGGTAGAAAAGGTATTAAACTCAGCTGTTGCTAATGCAGAGAATAACCATGATATGTTAGCAGATGATTTATATGTTAAAGAAGCTTATGTAGATGAAGGCCCAGCCATGAAAAGATGGCGCGCCCGTGCCCAGGGTCAGGCAAGTATGATCAAAAAGAGAACAAGTCACATTTCGATAATTGTAAGTGAAAAAAAGGAGGGATAAATTTTGGGTCAAAAAATCCATCCCCATGGTCTTCGTGTTGGTGTGATAAAGGAATGGGATGCCAAATGGTATGCTGATAAAAAAGATTATTCACAGCTTTTACAGGAAGATCTGGAGATAAGAAATCATGTTAAAGAAAAGATGTTTGATGCCGGTATCTCACGAGTAGTAATCGGTAGAGCTGCCAATCAGTTGAAATTGGATATTTATACTGCACGTCCTGGCATGGTAATTGGACGCGGAGGGTCTGAAGTAGATAGTTTAAGGCAGGAAATTGAAAAGATGACCGGTAAGAAGGTTCAGATAAATGTTGTTGAAGTAAACAATCCTGATCTAGATGCCCAGCTGGTTGCTGAAAATATTGCCTCCCAGTTGGAAAGAAGGGTATCATTTCGACGGGCAATGAAACAGGCCATGAATCGATCGATGAGAATGGGTGCTGAAGGATTTAAGGTTCAAAGTAGTGGACGTCTTGGTGGTGCTGAAATGGCCAGGACCGAGGGTTATAATGAAGGCAGTGTACCACTGCATACTTTAAGAGCTGATATAGATTATGGTTTTTCTGAAGCAAATACCACCTATGGGAAAATAGGTGTTAAGGTTTGGATTAATAAAGGTGAAATACTACCAGAAGTAGATAATGACTAATTGGCTATAAAGTTATATAAGGGAAAGGAGGCCTTTAGATGTTAATACCAAAGAGAGTAAAACATCGTAAGCAACATCGAGGTCGAATGAAAGGAAAGGCGATTCGAGGAACCGAGATTTCTTTTGGTGAATTCGGATTACAGGCACTTGAGCCTGGTTGGATTACAAACAGGCAGATTGAAGCTGCCCGTGTTGCGATGACCAGATCAATAAAAAGGGGAGGTAAGGTCTGGATTAAGATCTTCCCTGATAAACCTGTAACTGCAAAACCAGCTGAAACCCGTATGGGTAGTGGTAAAGGTGCCACAGAAAAATGGGTGGCTGTAGTAAAACCCGGTAGGATTATGTTTGAAATAGCCGGTGTTAGTGAAGAATTAGCCAGTGAAGCCATGAGATTGGCAGCTCATAAATTGCCTATCAAAACTCATTTCGTTAAAAGGGAAGAAATGGATGGTGATTCTAATGAGGGCTGATGAATTAAGAGATATGACCAAAGTAGAACTTGATCAAAAATTACAGGAATTTAAAGAAGAGTTATTTAATCTAAGGTTTCAACATGCGACGGCACAACTTGATAACCCCATGCGTATTAAAGAGGTTAAGCGTAATATTGCCCGGGTAAAGACTGTGTTGCGTGAAATGGAACTCGGTATTAAGAGGGCATAGGGAGGAGGTCAAAGATGGTCGAGCTAAGAAACAAAAGGAAATCATTAGTTGGCATAGTAGTCAGCGATAAAATGGATAAAACAGTGAGTGTTGCTGTAGAAAAAAGGACCCAGCATCCTCTTTACAAACGCACAGTAAAAAAGACCAATACCTTTAAAGCTCATGATGAGGAAAATGAATGTAGAGAAGGGGATAAGGTTAAGATTATGGAAACACGCCCTTTAAGCAAAACCAAGAGATGGCGTGTGGTCGATATTGTCGAAAAAGCCAAGTAATTTCCCCTGTAGAAAGGAGGAATTTTGATGATTCAGTCTGAAAGCCGTTTGAAGGTTGCGGATAACACCGGGGCACGTGAACTCTTATGTGTTAAAGTCTTAGGTGGTTCAAGGAAACGTTATGCTAAAATTGGTGATGTAATTGTTGCAACTGTTAAGGAAGCCATTCCTGGTGGTATGGTTAAAAAGGGTGATGTTGTTAAAGCAGTAGTAGTTCGGACAAAAAAGGAATTAAAACGTTCTGATGGTTCTTATATTAGATTTGATGAAAATGCTGCAGTTATTATTGACAAACAAAATAACCCACAAGGGACTCGTATATTTGGGCCTGTAGCCCGGGAATTAAGGAATAAAAACTATATGAAAATAATCTCCTTAGCACCTGAGGTTTTGTAAAGGGGGGAGTATCATGAGAATAAAAAAAGGTGATAAAGTAGAGGTAATCGCTGGTAAAGATAAAGGAAAACGTGGTAAAGTACTGAGTGTTATCCCTAAAGAAGAGCGAGTGATAGTTGAGGGTATTAATATTCTTCACCGTCACATGCGTCCGACACAGGATATGCCTCAGGGCGGTATTATAGAAAATGAAGGTTCTATTCATTTATCTAATGTCCAATTAGTTTGTCCGCGTTGTGATGAAAGAACTAGATTTGCTGCAGGATATTTAGATGATGGCAGTAAAGTAAGGGTTTGTAAAAAATGTGGTGAAGATATAGATAAGTAGTTTGAAAGGGGGTATACTAAATGCCTGAATTAGCTACTCAATATAAAGAAGAGATTGTTCCAAAGCTTGTTGAGGAGTTTAATTATCAAAGTGTAATGGCTGTACCAAAACTTGAGAAAGTTGTTGTTAATGTTGGTCTAGGAGATGCTAAAGAAGATCAGAAATTACTGGACATAGTAGTAGATGAAATTGCTGTAATTACCGGACAAAAACCTACTATAACAAGGGCAAAGAAGTCTGTTGCCAATTTTAAAATCCGTGAAGGTATGCCGATTGGTGTAAAAGTAACCCTACGTGGAAATCAAATGTATGAATTTCTTTATAAGGTAATAAATATTACCCTTCCACGTATTAGAGACTTCAGGGGTGTTTCTTCTAAGTCATTTGACGGTAGAGGAAATTACAGTCTGGGGATTAGAGAGCATACTGTTTTTCCGGAAATAAGTGTTGATAATGTTGATACAGTACACGGGCTTGAGATTACTATTGTTACTTCAGCAGAGACTGATGAAGAGGCACATGCACTGTTAAAAATGATGGGAATGCCTTTTAAAGAAGAATAGGGTTAAATTTCGTCCCTAATAATATATTTTAATTAGAACAGTAAGGGGGTAATAAAGAAGTGGCTCGTAAAGCTTTAGTAGAAAAGGCCAATAAAGAACCTAAATATTCAACACGCACTGTAAATAGATGTAAACGATGTGGTAGACCACGTGGGTATATCCGCAAATTTGATCTCTGTCGGATCTGTTTTCGGGAATTGGCTCATAAAGGTGAACTACCAGGAGTAAAGAAAGCAAGCTGGTAAACTGGAAGGAGGTTTGTAAGTTGAATATTACTGATCCTATTGCAGATATGTTGACGCGTATCAGGAATGCGAATAGTACAGACAAGAATAGTGTAGATATACCTGCTTCAAAGCTGAAAATAAATATTGCTGAGCTTTTAAAGGAAGAAGGGTTTATCAATGACTATAAAGTTATAGAAAATGGTCCTCAAAATACTATCAGGGTTTATCTTAAATATGGCGAAAATGGGGAAAAGGTTATTTCTGGTTTGAAAAGGATAAGCAAGCCTGGTCTGAGGGTTTATGTTAAAAAAGATGAGATACCTAGAGTACTTGGCGGACTTGGTATAGCTGTTATCTCTACCTCAAAGGGTTTAATGACTGACAAGAATGCCCGTAATGATAAGGTTGGGGGAGAAGTCCTCTGTTATGTCTGGTAGATAAACCTGTATGATGTGGATAGATGCTTGTTAACTAAAATTTTCACATATGGAGGTGAAAGGAATGTCCCGTATTGGAAGATTGCCGATTGATATTCCAGAAGGAGTAACACTTAAACAAGATGAGAATAAATTAACTGTCAAAGGGCCTAAGGGTGAACTTAGTAAAGAATTTAGTCCTTTGATGACTATAAATATTACAGATGACCAGGTTATTGTTGAACGGTCTTCAGATAATAGGGAAGACAGGTCATTACACGGTTTAACCAGGAGTTTAATTGAAAGTATGATAACTGGGGTTACAGAAGGGTTTGCAAAGAAATTAGAAATGGTTGGTGTTGGTTATAATGCTAAACTAAAAGGTAAAGACCTGGAATTAGAGGTTGGGTATTCACACCCTGTTATTATTAAAACAGAGGGCCAAATAGAATTTGAAGTAGATAAAAATACCAATATAACTGTCAAGGGTATTGATAAACAGTTAGTTGGTGAAATGGCTGCTAAAATCAGGTCAGTTAGAGAACCTGAGCCGTATAAAGGAAAGGGCATAAAATATGTTGATGAACACATCAGACGTAAAGTTGGTAAAACAGGTTAAAGGAAGGGAGTGAATGGTATGGGTAAAATGACCCCGAGAAAAAAACGTCATATGAGGATTAGAAATAATGTATTGGGGACTCCAGAAAAACCAAGAATGAATATATATAGGAGTTCTAAAAACATCTATGTTCAAATAATTGATGATTTATCTGGCCATACCCTGGTTGCTGCTTCTTCCCTTGACCCGGCTGTGAAAGATTCTATCGAATACGGTGGTAATAAAGAAGCAGCCAAGTTAGTCGGTGAGCTTGCTGCAGAAAGGGCCTTGGAAGAAGGTATCAAGACAGTTGTCTTTGATCGTGGTGGTTATAAATACCACGGTAGGGTAAAAGAAGTAGCGGAAGCGGCTAGAGAGAAGGGTTTAAATTTTTAGCAAGAAGGAGGCGAATTCATGAAGATTATTGATCCCGATAAATTAGATCTTGAAGAACGTGTTGTCAATATAAACCGTGTTGCGAAAGTTGTTAAGGGTGGCCGTAATTTCAGCTTTAGTGCCCTTGTTGTTGTTGGGGATGGTAATGGCCATGTGGGTGCTGGTATCGGGAAAGCCAATGAAGTACCTGAAGCTATTCGTAAAGGTATTGATGATGCTAAAAAGAAGTTAGTGGAGGTTCCGATTGTTGAGACTACTATCCCACATGAGGTGACCGGCCAATTTGGTGCAGGTTCAGTACTGCTAAAACCGGCTGCTCCTGGTACTGGTGTTATTGCAGGTGGTCCGGTAAGAGCGGTAATCGAATTAGCCGGTATTAGTGATATTTTGACTAAATCACTAGGCTCAACTAACCCGATAAATATGGTAAATGCAACAATTACTGGGCTTGGCGAATTAAAAAGAGTTGAAGAAGTTGCTAAATTGAGAGGTAAAACTGTAGAAGAAATCCTTGGGTAATAAGGAGGTGGACAAATGAATCTGCATGATTTGAAACCTAATAAAGGTTCTAAAAAGAAACGCAAACGTGTAGGTCGTGGTATAGGCTCTGGAAGAGGTTATACTTCAGGACGTGGTGCAAATGGTCAAAATGCCCGTTCTGGTGGTGGAGTTAGACCTACTTTTGAGGGTGGTCAGACACCCCTGTTCAGACGTTTACCAAAAAGGGGATTTACCAATATTCACAAAAAAGAATTTAATGAGGTAAATGTTTATCAACTAAATAAATTTGATAAAAATGAAGAAGTAACCCCGGAGAAATTACTTGAGTCTGGTGTTATTAATAAAATAGCTAAATCAGGGGTAAAGATCCTTGGTGAAGGCGAGATTGAAAAGGCACTGGTTGTCAAAGCCAATGCTTTCACAAAGTCGGCTAAGGAAAAAATAGAGGGAGCTGGCGGAAAGGCAGAGGTGATTTAAGGTGTTATCTGCTCTAGGCAATGCCTTTAAGGTAAAAGAATTACGGAAGAAAATTTTATTTGTTATTTCTATGATGGTTATCTACCGCCTGGGTGCTTTTATCCCTGTTCCGGGGGTAAATATAGCTACTTTGAGGGAACAGCTATTTGGCGGTGGAGTTGGAAATGTGTTTGATTTTCTCGATCTTTTTGCTGGTGGTGCATTGAGGAATTTTACAATTTTTGCTATGAGTATTACACCTTATATTACCGCCTCTATTATCCTGCAGCTGTTAACAGGTGTTATTCCTGCTTTAAAGAAATTGCAGCAAGAAGGTAATGAGGGTAAAAAGAAAATGACACAGTATACCAGATACGGTACTATTGTTCTGGCTTTAATTCAGGGATATGGAATAACCATGTATGTAAAGCCGGCAGTAGAAGACCCTAATTTTTTTAATCTGTTTTTGATTGTTATTAGCCTTACAGCAGGAACTGCTTTTTTAATGTGGTTAGGTGAACAGATAACTGATAAGGGAATAGGTAATGGTATTTCAATAATAATCTTCACCTCAATTATTTCTCGTTTTCCCGGGGATATCTGGCAGACTTTGAAATTGGTCAGAGCTGGTTCAATATCAATTTTAAATGTACTGATATTTGCTGTTCTGGCTTTAGTGATAATTGCTGGCATTATCTTTATCCAGCAGGGTGAAAGGAGAATCCCTGTACAGTATTCTAAAAGGATTGTAGGGAGAAGGGTTTATGGGGGAAGGAATACCCATATTCCATTAAAAATAAATCAGGCAGGTGTTATCCCTGTTATTTTTGCATCCTCAGTATTAATGTTTCCAACTGTTATTGCCCAGGTCCTTCCTTTTGGTTGGGCACAGGGATTAGCTGATATACTGGCACCTGGTCAGCCATTCTATTTATTTTTATATGCACTGATGATTTTCTTCTTTACTTACTTCTGGACTGCTTTTACCTTTGACCCAGAAGATGTAGCGGAAAATATGAAAAAATATGGTGGTTTTATACCAGGAATCAGGCCGGGTAAAGCTACAGTAAATTATCTAGAAAGGGTAGTGCTCAGGGTAACTTTGGCCGGGGCGATGTTTTTGACATTTATCGCCTTATTACCTTTTATTATTCGTCCGCTTACTGGTGTAGCAATAAGTTTTGGTGGTACATCACTTCTAATTATGACAGGTGTAGCCTTACAGACAATGCAGCAGATTGAATCACATCTTTTGATGAGACATTATGAAGGTTTTATGAAGTAGGCATATGGAGTAAAAGGGGGAGGATTATGAACCTGATATTATTGGGTTTGCCTGGTGCCGGAAAAGGAACACAGGCTAAATTGATTAGCCGTGAGACCGGCCTGCCTCATATTGCGACTGGTGATATTTTTAGGCGGTTAATTGATGAGGGAACACCATTAGGGAAAAAGGCTAAGCAATATATAGATAGAGGGGAACTCGTTCCTGATGAAGATACTATTAAAATGGTTAAAAAATATCTTCTAGAACTTGATTTGGCTAAGGGCTTTATTCTCGATGGCTTTCCCAGAACCCTACAACAGGCTAAGGCACTTACAGATTTTTTAAATGGAGCAGGTAAGAAACTAGATTTTGCAATATATATTAAGGTTGCCAGTAATCGTCTGGTTAAAAGACTGTCTGGTAGAAGGGTTTGTCTTGAATGTGGTGCTTCCTATCATTTAGAATTTAATCCACCTTTAAAAGAGGGTATTTGTGATAAATGTGGAAGTAAGCTAATACAGCGTAGTGATGATCAAGAAGAAACAATAAGGCATAGGATACAAGCACACGCTAAAAGGTTAAAGAAGCTTATTGATTATTACCGTAAGAGAGATATATTAGTGACCGTTCAGGGCGATAGTATAGATGGGGTGTTTGAACAGATAAAAGGGAAAATAGAGGTGGATTTATAAATGATTGTCCTGAAGTCTCCCAGAGAGATTAATATAATGCGCCAGGCTAATCAGATAGTTGCTGAAACTCATCATTTCCTTAAGGAAATGATAGTTGTTGGCATTACAACTGCTGAGATAGATAGGCTTGGTGAGGAGTTTATTAGAAACAAAGGTGCAGTTCCATCATTTAAAGGGTATAGGGGGTATCCGGCATCTGTTTGCGTTTCAATCAATGAAGAGGTAGTACATGGTATTCCCAGCAAAAAAAGGCGTGTTGAAGACGGGGATCTGCTCAGCCTGGATATTGGTGCTTTTTATGAAGGATTTCATGGTGATGCTGCCCGTTCATTTGGGGTTGGTAAGATTAGTAATCAGGCCAGAGAACTGATTGAGGTTACAGAGCAGTCCTTTTTTCAAGGGATAGAAAAGGCTTATCCTGGAAATAGGTTAACTGATATATCAAATCAAATTCAAAAATTTGTTGAAGGAAAGGGATTTTCGGTTGTCCGGGATTATGTGGGACACGGTATAGGTAGAGAGATGCATGAATCCCCGCAGATACCCAATTTTGGTTCCCCCGGTCGAGGTCCTTTACTCAAAAAAGGTATGACACTGGCGATAGAACCCATGGTAAATGTGGGTACATTTCGTGTTAAAACACTTGTTGACGAGTGGACTGTAGTAACTGAAGACAGGAAATTATCAGCTCATTATGAAAATACTATTGTTATTACAGATAATGGGCCAGAAATCCTTAGTAAAGTATAGAAACAGGGATTGAACTGGATATCAATAATGTGATATAATATCCAGTGGTCTTTAAGTAAATGGAGTTGAAGTTATGAGTTCTCGATTTGAATTAGGTGACCTGGTTATTTCAACAGCTGGTAGAGATGAAGGTAAATATTATCTAGTAGTTAAAATTGTTGATGAAGACTATATACAGGTTTCTGATGGGGATAAGAAAAGGATTGAAAACCCCAAACGTAAGAATATTAAACATGTGAGACCAGCAGGATATCATTTTGGAGAAATTTCTATATGGTTATTAGAAGGAAAACGCGTTCGGAATGAGGACATAAAAAAGGCGATTAAAGATTATCAGAAAAATGAGGAGGCTAAATGACTATATGGCAAAAGAGGAACCTATTGAAGTTCAGGGAACGGTTGTAGAACCACTTCCTAATGCAATGTTCAGGGTTGAGCTTGACAATGGTCATAAGGTTTTGGCCCATGTTTCAGGAAAAATGAGGATGAATTTCATCCGGATCTTACCAGGTGATAAGGTTACAGTTGAATTATCTCCCTATGACCTAAGCCGGGGGAGAATCACTTATCGTCATAAGGCCAAATAATAATATAAAGATTAAGGGGTGATAGAGGTGAAGGTTAGGCCATCAGTTAAACCTATCTGTGATAAATGTAAAATAATCAGGCGGAAAGGTAAAGTAATGGTAATCTGTGAAAACCCCAAGCATAAACAACGTCAAGGATAATAAATGGAGGTGAACTAATTTGGCACGTATAGAAGGTGTAGATCTTCCAAGAAATAAAAGGGTAGTAATCGGGTTGACTTATATTTATGGGATAGGCCGTTCTACTGCTAATAAAATAATTGAAGCCACTGGTGTTAATGCTGATACCAGGGTGAAAGACCTGACTGAAGCTGAGATAGCCAAACTCAGGGAAGAAATAGATAAATATCAGGTTGAAGGAGAGCTGAGACGTGAAGTGCGGGGCAATATTAAACGTTTGATGGATATTGGTAGTTATCGTGGGCTTCGCCACAGGAGAGGACTGCCAGTACGCGGACAACGTACTAAGACAAATGCCCGTACACGTAAAGGGCCTAAAAAGACTGTTGGAATCAGGAGAAAGGCTGAATAATCGAAGAGGAGGTAAATAGATGGCTAAGGCAAAGAAAAGGGTTAAAAAGAGCAAGAAAAAGATTAAACGTAATATTGATAAAGGTCAGGCCCATATTAGGTCTACTTTTAATAATACAATTATTAGTATTACTGATGATAAGGGAAATGTAGTTGCCTGGTCAAGTTCTGGTAAGGTTGGTTATGAAGGTTCACGAAAGAGTACTCCTTTTGCAGCTCAGATTGCTGCAGAAGATGCCGCCCAACAGGCAGTAGACCAGGGGGTTAAGGAGATAGAGATCTTTGTTAAGGGACCAGGCTCAGGTAGAGAATCAGCTATTAGGTCTCTTCAGGCAGCAGGTTTAAATGTTACCCTTATCAAGGATATTACTCCTATTCCTCATAATGGATGTCGTCCACCTAAAAGACGCAGAGTTTAAAATACTATAAAACTGTTTATAATGTAAATGGAGGTGCAAATAAATGGCAAGATATAGGGGTTCTGTTTGTAGATTATGTCGCCGTGAAGGTGAGAAACTATATCTTAAAGGGGAACGTTGTTATACTGATAAATGTGCAATTGAACGCCGTGCTTATCCCCCTGGAGAACATGGTCAGGGTCGAATTAAATTATCTGAATATGGTCTTCAGCTAAGAGAAAAACAAAAAGTAAGAAGGATTTATGGTATATTAGAAAAGCAATACGGGAATTACTTTGCAAAGGCTGAGAATATGCCGGGAGTTACTGGTGAAAACTTTTTACAGTTATTAGAAAGAAGACTGGATAATACTGTTTATCGGATGGGTTTTGCTACATCACGTAATGAAGCAAGACAATTTGTCCTTCATGGACATATACTGGTAAATGGTAAGAAGGTAAATATTCCTTCATATCAGGTTGATGTTGATGATGTAATTGCTGTTAAGGATGCGAGTCGTAAAGGCAAGAGATTTAAAGATGTATTTGAATTCAACTCTGAAATTACCACACCAGATTGGTTAAGTGTTAACCTTGAAAAGGCAGAGGGAAAGGTTGTTTCACTCCCTACAAGGGAAGATATAGATTATCCTGTTGAAGAACACTTAATTGTAGAGTTTTATTCCAGGTAATCAGCGGAGTGAAATTGCTGTATTTGTTAAGATATTTTGTCCTTCTAAAAGGAGGGTATCGCGTTAATGATAGAAATAGAAAAGCCTCGTGTAGAGATAGTTGAAAGTGACAAAAAGGTAGGTAAATTTGAGGTTGCTCCACTGGAAAGGGGTTATGGTACTACCCTTGGCAATTCCTTGAGAAGAATACTTCTTTCTTCTCTCCCTGGAGCAGCTATTACATCAGTAAAGTTTGATGGAGTGAGACATGAATTTTCTACTGTACCAGGTGTAGTAGAAGATGTATCAGAAATAATCCTTAATTTAAAAGAGGTTGTTATTAAGTATACTGGTAATGGGATTGAGAAAATCACCCTTAATGTAGAGGGTGAGGGTGAGGTTACTGCCGGTGATTTTAAAACATCTGGTGATCTGGAGATAATTAATAAGGATCATCATATTGCTACCTTATCTGAAGATGGCAGTTTAGTCCTGGAAGCTACTGTTGAAAGGGGTAGGGGGTATGTTACTGCTGAGGAGAATCAGGAACATTTTGATAAAATTATTGGCCTGATTCCTATTGATTCCTCTTTCAGTCCAATTGAAAGAGCTAATTTTAAGGTTGAAAATACCAGGGTTGGTCAGGTGACTGATTACGATAGACTGGTATTAGAGGTGATCACCAATGGCAGTATTTCACCTGAAGATGCAGTAAGTCTTTCTTCTAAAATTATGACTGAACATCTTGAACTCTTTATTAATTTGACAGATGAAGTAAATGATGTTGAAATAATGGTAGAAAAAGAAGAAGAAGAAAAGGATAAGATTTTTGATACTACTATTGAAGAACTTGAATTATCTGTTCGTTCTTCTAATTGTCTTAAACGTGCTGGTATTAACACAGTAGGGGAATTGACCAGTAAGACAGAAGATGACCTGATGAAGGTTAGAAATCTTGGAAAAAAATCATTACTGGAGATTAAAGAAAAATTAACAGAGCTTGAACTAGATTTAAAGGAACCAGAAATTTAAAAGGAGGGATGATATATGCCTCAGCGTAAATTAGGTAAAACAACTCCACATCGTAAGGCGATGTTTAATAATCTGCTGACTGATTTTTTTAGACATGAACGCCTGGAGACTACACTGCCCAAGGCTAAGGAATTAAGACCAATGGCTGAAAAAATGATTACAACAGCCCAGAAGAATGATCTAAGTTCCCGCCGTAAGGTATTAAAACGTATCAAAGATAAAGAAATCGTTCAGAGATTGTTTGATGAAATTGCTCCCAGGTTTTCTGATCGGCCAGGGGGATATACCAGAATACTTAAGATGTATCCCCGGAGGGGCGATGCCAGTGAAAAGGCGATTATTGAACTGGTAGAATAGGAATGCAGGTGTTATTAAGATGGGATTGTTAGAAGTAAAAGGGGTAGATTTTGTATATAGTCAACTGGAAGAACCGGCCTTATATGATATTAATTTATCAATAGAGGCTGGTGAATTTGTTGCTGTAATTGGTGGAAATGGTTCTGGAAAATCTACCCTTGCTAAATTATTAAATGTTTTATTGCTGCCTACAGCAGGAGAGATTATAGTAGATGGATTAAATACCCGTGCTGAAGAAAACCGTTTAAAGATCCGTCAGAGGGTTGGAATGGTATTCCAGAATCCAGATAATCAATTGATTGCTACTATGGTAGAAGATGATATTGCTTTTGGCCCAGAAAATCTGGGGATACCTGCAGCCGAGATCAGGAAGCGTATCAACAACTCCCTTGAAATGGTGGGTATGTCAGGGTATGAAAAAAAAGCCCCTCATAAATTATCAGGTGGCCAAAAACAAAGGATTGCTATAGCTGGTATCATAGCTATGGAACCATCCTGTATAGTCCTTGATGAACCTACAGCAATGCTTGATCCTCAGGGGCGGAAAGAGGTCATGGATACTATTACTTTTTTAAATAAAGAAAAGGGTATTACTATCATTCATATTACACATTTTATGGAAGAAGCAATCAAGGCTGATCGGGTAGTTGTGATGAACCAGGGTTCTATCTTTAGAGAAGGTAGACCGAGAGAGATTTTTAAGGATATTGAGGGGTTAAAAAAGATTAATTTGGATGTGCCGGTAGTTGTTGAACTATCACATGGTTTAAGGACAAAAGGAATTAAGCTGCCGGAGGTACTGTCAATAGATGAGTTGGTGAGTAATTTATGTTCATAAAGGTGGAAAATGTAACACACATCTATAAACAGGGAGATGAACATAAGGCCCTGGATAAAGTGAATTTAAGCATTCAGGACAATGAGTTTATCGGTTTGATTGGACATACTGGTTCAGGAAAATCAACATTAGTACAGTTGTTAAATGGATTAATAAAACCTACTACTGGTAGTGTTGTAGTAGATGGACAGGATATTACTAAGGAAAAGATTAATTTAAAAGAGATCAGGCGTAAGATTGGTCTGGTTTTTCAGTATCCAGAACATCAACTTTTTGAAGAAACAGTTTATGATGATATTGCTTTTGGACCTCGTAACCTGGGTTTAAGTAATAAAGAAATTCAGGAAAGGGTTGAAGAGGCAATGAAACTGGTGGGACTTGATTTTGCTGCTTTCAAAACGCGTTCTCCCTTTAATTTAAGTGGGGGGCAGCAGAGAAAGGTTGCTTTTGCCGGGGTTTTGGCCATGAAGCCACAGGCCTTGATACTTGATGAACCATCTGCTGGTCTGGATCCCCAGGGTAGGGAACAATTAATCAATCTATTAAAGCACTTATATAATCAGTATGATATGACGATTATATTAATATCACACCGTATGGAAGAGATAGCTAGACTCAGCAGCAGGGTGCTTGTGATGAATCAAGGTAGGATTGCCCTTGACGGTTCTCCTCAGGAAGTCTTTGGACAGGTTGAAAAAATAAGGAGACTGGCTCTTGATCTGCCGGAGATCACAGAAATACTCTGGCGCTTAAAACAAAAGGGGAAAGGTGTCAGGACAAATATTTTTACAATGTCTGAAGCCATTAGTGAGATTTCACGGGAAATGAGGGGAATTAGCTGATGTTAAAAGACATTACAGTAGGCCAATATATACCAGGTGATTCTCCTGTTCATAGTCTGGATTCACGTATTAAGATAATAATTACTATTTTACTTATAACAGCACTTTTTTTTATTAATCAGTTCCTTGGTTTTGGGATTTTTTTTGTTTTTATTATCTTTGTTATTTTTTTATCACGTCTGCCAGCTATGCGTGTTATTAAGGGATTAAAGCCGATATTCTTTTTGATTATACTGACATTCCTACTCCATATTTTTTTAACTAAAGGTGGACGTGTTATCTGGGAATGGCGTTTTATTAGTATTGAAGAAGAAGGGTTATTTACAGGTTTATTTATGGTGAGCCGTATATTACTATTGATAATGTTTACTTCACTTTTGACCCTGACTACCTCACCCTTACAGCTTACTGATGGTATTGAGTATTTATTAAATCCCTTGAAGAGATTTGGTGTTCCTGCAGGAGAATTAGCTATGATGATGACAATTGCTTTAAGGTTTATCCCCACTCTATTAGAAGAGGCTGAAAAGATAATGAAGGCACAGATGGCCCGGGGTGCTGACTTTGAAAGTGGTAATATAATTCAAAGGGCTAAAAATCTGATTCCATTACTGGTTCCACTTTTTATTAGTGCTTTCAGGCGGGCTGATGACCTTGCTCTTGCTATGGAATCGCGCTGTTACCATGGTGGTGAAGGAAGAACACGACTACACCAGTTACAGATAAAACCCAATGATATTATTGCACTTATTATTTCAATTCTCATGGGAATCGGTATTAGTTTCTTTTAGTGTGTGTTTGAAAAGGTATAAATAGGGGATTATATAATCCCAGTGTATATACTGATACTTTTCGAACAGATTCTCTTAGCTTTATTTAGGTGGTATTTATGAAAAGGAATATCAAAATAACTCTGGAATATGATGGAACTAATTATAGTGGCTGGCAGAAACAGAAAAATACCACTAAAACAATACAGGGGGTACTTGAGAAGAGTCTTAGCAAGATAAATAAAGGACCGGTAGGCTTAACTGCTGCTGGTCGTACTGATGCAGGGGTTCATGCCCTTGGCCAGGTAGCCAATTTTTTTATTAATGTCAATATACCAACTGATAGAATTTCCAGGGCTTTAAATCGATTAATACCAGCTGATATTTCCTGTAAGATAGCTGAGGAGGTTGAACCTGAGTTTCATGCTCGTTATGATGCTAAAGGGAAAAAATATCGTTATAGAATCTATAATCAAAGAAGGGCCTCTGTTTTTAATAGAAATTATGTATATCATTATATTCATCCCCTGGATTATCAATTAATGTTAGAGGCGGCTCGATATTTTGAAGGGACTCATGATTTTGTTTCTTTTCAGTCAGCAGGGAGTTCTATGCAGGATACAGTTAGAACGATTGAATTACTTGAAGTCATAAATAAAGAAACTGAGATTTGGGTTGAGATAATAGGAAATGGTTTTCTTTATAATATGGTCAGAATTATAGTAGGTACATTAATTGAAATAGGAACAGGCAAAATACCATATAATAAGGTAAAAGAGATAATTGAGTCAGGTAAAAGAGAGAAGGCAGGTTTTACAGCACCTGCCCAGGGCTTGACACTCCTGGAAGTTTTTTATTAATTGATTTCTTCTTTAATTACCTTGACAATTACTCTGTCCTGTAATACAATTTATTTTGGATATCTCTGTTATACTGCCCCGTTACAAACATTTATATAAATTTAAAAGAAGGTTATTAAGTTAAAAAGGAGGGATAATAGTGTCTACATTTATGGCAAAACCTGATCAAGTAGAACGCAAATGGTATCTGGTAGATGCAAGTGATAAAACTCTGGGACGCCTGGCTACCAAGGTTGCCGATATTTTAAGGGGAAAACATAAACCAAGTTTTACACCTCATATAGATACTGGTGATTTTGTTATTATTATAAATGCAGAGAAGATCAAACTGACAGGTAAGAAATGGGATCAAAAGAAATATTATCGTCATAGTGGTTATCCTGGTGGAATAAAGGAGACTACTTATAAAGATTTAGTAAAGAAAAAACCAGAGTTAATTATTGAAAAAGCCGTTAAAGGAATGATACCCCATAATAAACTGGGGAGACAGGTCGTAAAAAAATTAAAGGTCTATGCAGGGTCAGAACACCCTCATCAGGCCCAGCAACCTGAAGAATTGGAATTATAGAGAGGAGGAAGATTAAATGGCTGCCGAAGTACAGTACTGGGGAACTGGTCGCCGGAAGAAATCAATTGCCCGGGTTAGATTAGTTCCAGGAAGCGGCAAGATCATTGTAAATGATAAAGATATAAATGATTATTTTGGCCGTGATACACTTATTAAAGACCTTAAATCTCCACTGGAGTTAACAAAAACTCTGAACACATTAGATGTACTTGTAAATGTAGAGGGTGGGGGTTTATCAGGCCAGGCCGGGGCAATTAGACATGGTATTGCCAGGGCTTTATTAAAGGTTGATCAGGATTATCGCCAACCACTTAAAAAGGCCGGTTATCTCACAAGAGACCCGCGGATGAAGGAAAGAAGAAAATACGGTCTCAAGAAAGCGCGTAAGGCTCCACAGTTTTCCAAGAGGTAAAATTCAAATACACAAGCAGATTTCAAAAGAGAGGGGAGTATTCCTCTCTTTTTTTAGTGCGCCCAGCATGGGCGCTTTCTAGTCGGTGAAAGTCCGATACGGAGGTTGATAGTGCCAACCGTTAGCTCAAGACAAGGGTGACAATCCAGGTAAAGTAAGAGTAAGAATCCATCCCAAATCAATAAAACGAATAAAAGAAAAGATTAAAGCAATTACATCTCGTAGTAATGCCTGGACATTTTTTGGTTTCCCTTGAAGTTGAAATTAGGAGAAAGGGGAACTTTTTGTAGGAAGAAATAATAATAAAGGTTATTTTATGTAATATATTAGTTAGCACTTAAATATTGCGCTTTTCCGTTCCAGCCAATTATATTAATTCCGCTTGTCGTTCACTGCCCCTTTCTTTTAAAAACGCAATGTTAGGGCCAGTACTACCGAATCGACTTGGGTCGCGTTACGGCGTCCTGCCTACGTGAAAAATATAGAGTCGCTCCATTAATATAATTGGCTTACACAAAGCATTAGTGTAAATAAATTAAATGAAACTTATATAGCGAAGCTTATGCAAATATTAGAATTTGCAAAACTTCGCTTTATTATTTCTTTTATTGATTTATTGTTTCTAATATAAAATTTTTTACTTCCAGGATAGAAGCGGAGCTGACAGAAAATTCATCAAGACCATAGCCCAACAAAATAGGTATTGCACTAAAATCTGCTGCCATTTCTCCACACATATAACATGGTATTCCATTAGCATGAGCAGCATGAATACTGGTTTTGATAAGATGTAAAACTGCAGGGTTCATAGGGTTATATAAATCGGAGAGACCTTCATTCATTCTATCAACTGCAAGAGTGTATTGTATTAAATCATTTGTGCCGATACTGAAAAAGTCAACATGTTTTGCAAATTCATCAGCCATTACTGCGGCAGCAGGTATCTCAACCATCATTCCCATTTCCATATTGTTTTTAAAATCAATAGATTTTTCCTGTAGTTCTTTCATACACTCTTTTAATATAGTTTTTGCAGAGGTTAATTCCTTGAGGCTGCCAATCATTGGGAACATAATTTTTATATGACCATATATGGATGCTCTTAGCAGGGCGCGTAATTGTATTTTAAAAATATTCCTGTTTTGCAGGCAGAGCCTGATGGCCCTAACTCCTAAGAAAGGGTTGTCTTCCTTTGTTAAGTTCAAATAGGGAAGTGTTTTGTCACCTCCGATATCCAGTGTTCTAATAATAACGGGTTTATTACCCATCTTTTGAGCAACCTGTTTATAGACTTCAAACTGTTCTTCTTCGGAAGGCATTGAATTTCTATCCATATAAAGGAATTCAGTTCTGAAAAGTCCAATACCTTCTGCACCATTACTCAGGGCAACATTTACTTCTGCAAGGGAACCGATGTTGGCGGCAACCATAATTTTACGACCGTCTTTGGTAATTATTTTTTTGTCCAGGATTTTCTTAAGCCCTTCTTTTTGTTTTTCGAATTTATGTTTCAATTCTTTATAATGCTTGATTATATCTTTATCTGGATTAATAATTACCTTTCCGGATATGCTGTCAATGATTACCATATCTCCTGTTTCTACCTTTGCAAGTATATCTCGAAAACCGACAATAGCTGTGATGTTCATAGCTCTTGCCATAATGGCTGTGTGAGAAGTCTGACTTCCTGTTTCGGTTATAATCCCGACAACTTTATCTTTATCAATACGAGCGGTTTCAGATGGTTTTAAATCATGAGCAACTATAATTGAATTTTCTGGGAGATTTTCCAGATCTTTTTGTTCCTCATCGCTTAAAATACGAATCAATCTTGTACCAACATCTTTAATATCTGCTGCTCTTTCTTTCAAATATTCATCATCGTCAAACTGAGAGAAGATTTCTTCCAGTTTGCTGACAACATCACTAACTGCTTTTTCAGAAGTTTTTTTTGAATCCTTGATTTCTTGAAAGATTTCACCGATAAATTCTGGGTCATTTAGAAGACTAATATGGCTTTCCAATATTTCTGCTTCTTTATTTCCAACTGAATTCCGTATTTTTCTTGCAATTTCTTCTATTTGCTTTTTGCATATTTTAACTGTGTCTTTTAATCTTGTAATTTCTGTTTCCACATTGTCTGTTTTATCGGGAAAAGACTGTAACTTTATATCTTCGTAGATATAAACCTCACCAATTGCATAACCCTTTGAGGCGCAAATATATGAATCCATGGAATATTCACCTCCAGAAGTATTATTCTTCACCAAATTTTGAATTAATTAGTTCAACTAGGGTATAAACTGCTTCATTTTCATCACAACCTTCGGCAGTTATGACAATCTCATCATTCATCTTTACTCTGAGGGTTAACAAACTAATCATTGATTTTGCTTTAGCAGTCTTATCACCCTTAATAATATTTATATTGGACTTAAATTTGTCTGCAGCCTTCACTAATAAAGATGCAGGCCTGGCGTGAAAGCCAATTTTATTTTTTACTATAACTTTTTCTGAAATCATATAAATTTCCCTCCATAAAGTGTGTTTTACTATATTAATATGCAATTTTTATGCCAACACTTATTGATTATTGAATTTTACCCGGCTTGTTGTTCACAATTATCAGGGTTAAAGAAGGTAGAAATATAACATATTTCATCATCGGAAATATTAATTCCGTAGTTTTTGTTTAAAAATTTGCATTCATTTTTAATGATATTGAATATTTCCGTGTTTTCTTGAATATAATGCAGACGCTCAGGGTATTCATTGATTTCCTCATTGCCTTTTAATCTATCTATCATACAGCCGATATGGCAGGTTACTCCAATTAAAACACTGGTGGTAAGTTTGCGTTCTATTTTTATTTCCACGTTTTGAATAAATTGTCTAATATCGTTAAAAACCGTCTTTGAATTGATATTCTTAAGCATGTTTCCTAGGGTTTTACTTATACTGTTAAATGTTTCTTCTTGCTGAATTAAGGTCTGTATTTTATCAATTGCCTTACCGTTGAAAATTTGGTCTAATGTGAAGTGAGGTATGTTCAGATTGGTTTTGAAGGAACTAACGATACATAGCACTTTTCCATAATTCTCAAGGCTACTGACTCTTGAATAAATGTCATTTTTTCCTGTAATCCTCAAGGGAATAATTTCAAAAGATGATTTGTTGAAATCAAGTTCATCTTCCAATAAATTCTTAATTGTTAGGGCACTTCCTTCGCCTGTCGTGCAGGCTGTTATTATAAATATATTATTTACTTTTTTATCAGTGAGGGGATATTTAACTTCCTTACTCAAAAGGTCATTTACATTCATTGTCTTCTGGTATACATAGTCCAGTGGGTAGCCCATAATTGCTTTTCTGGCAGCTTCAATTACATGGGGTGTACTTACAAGTGGTATGGTTTTCACCAGTATTTTTAGTTCATTTTGAAGTTCGTCACCGAAGTTAGTCAGGGAACCCATATCTACCAGCATAAGCACATCCGATTTTCCAGGTGTGTTTTTAAGATAATTTTTGATTCTATTGTAAATTTTCTGGGGATTTTCATTTAGAGGTGCGTTGAACCCCACAACATAATCCATATTAAGGAGTTGGTTACATGTGTTAGCCATTGATGAGGCTGTGGTTGAACCATGTGCTACTACGATTACTTTAACCTTTTCTTTATGTCTTTGAAGGGTTATTTCATCATGTAAAAAAAACATGGCTATAAAGCCGGCTTCATCAATGGGCATGCTAATATCAAATGTTCTTTCAATAAACTTTAAACATTTAATTGCTACAGAAAATTCTATATTATGCTCTTTTCTTATCAGGTTTAGCTGAGAATTTACAATTTCCCGATTTCCATTTATACGATTGATTAAATTGTGAATATGAACTGCTAAACCGTACTTTATATAGGTGTCAAAATGTCGGTTAAGCTTTTCTTCGCTATATGCTATAATTTCATTTACCACATTGATAACATCGTATCCGACAAATTTTTCAATACTTGAAAAGTCTATCTTTTTTTCAACAGCTTCTATACACTTTTTAAAGTAAGAGCGGATATCATTATTAATTTCTATTTCTATCTGTTTATCTGTCATTCCTCTGTTTTTTAACTCTTGAACGCGTGAATCAATCATTTCATAAATGTTTTCCGTATCTTCATTGCTTTCAAAAAAATTTTTTTTATTACTGCTGTCAAATATACAATAGCGGTTGTTGATTCCGATTAATCTGTTCCATATTTGTCTGTGGTTTGTCTTGGTTAAGAGACCTTCTTTTATAGAAGCTGGCAGGTCAGAGCTAACAATCCGGATATCGTCCTTTTTGCCTGAAACATAGTCAGAGTATGCCTTTGCACAAATAAGTTGGATATCGGTTTTTAGCTGACCTATGTTATTTGGACAATTATAACCTAAAAGAGACCTCATTGAATTAACAGAAACAAAAATAGGTTTTCCAAGCCGGGCTGATTCACTGCGCAAGAATTGGATGAGCAGATTTAGACGCTCGTCAACACTTCTTTTTTCAAGATTCGGAATTCTGATTATCATGGGAATTCTTCTGATAAATGTTTTCAATAATGAAGATTCTGGATTTTCTGTTGTAGCAGATATAATCAGAACTTTTGCTTTTCGTTCAGTTTCTGTTTCTCCCAGACGTCGGAAAGTGCCTCTGTCAATGAAAGTAAATAACATTTCCTGGCCTTCTGGGGGGAGCCGGTGTATTTCGTCCAAAAACAAAATTCCATTGTCGGCTTTTTCGATTAACCCCGCCCTATCGGTATCAGCACCGGTGTATGTGCCTTTTCTTGTACCAAAAAGTTGACAGACCAGGAGTTGAGGATTATTGGCATAATCTGCACAGTTAAACACGATAAATGGAGCTGAATGACTGAATTTTCCTATTTCCAGTCCATATTTGTAGATAAGCTCTGCGAACATTGACTTTCCAACCCCGGTTTCGCCAAATAATAGCATATGCATACCATGCGGGGGATAAACCACAGCCGCTTTGGCTTGCTCTACTGCAGAAAACAGGCTTTGGTTACTTTTAGCGAATATGTCCAGTGAAGTTTTTGGCATAGTATTTTTAACCTTTATAGCCCTGTAATAAACAGGTTTTGTTCCTTCCTTTAAGGCCATCTTTTTATCACACAAACGGTTTAAATCACTGCTAACATTAGCACGTGATAAACCCAGTTCGTTAGCTAGTTGGCTGGTCGTTATACCATGATTGGAAGTTAACTCTTTTAACTTTTTGTAGACAATGTCAATACGCTTCATAGAATATACCCCCAAATTGAATTCTTTTATTTTATAAGTTTATATTAGTTACTTATCGAAGTCAAGAATGTGTTTTTCAGAAAATTATGTGTTTTGCTATGTGTTTTATTACATGACTCTTTTTAATATATTTGCGAAACAGATAAAACAATTTTCTTTTGTGAACATTTATCCTGGAGTAACCGTCCGTAAGATCCCCACTGATGGAAGTTTCACTTTGTTATTGTTAATTTATCTATAGTGCAGGTTTAAAATATGTTTTGGTATGATATTTGCATTTATTTAATAGCAGAAGACAATTTAATTATAAAGGGTGATATCAATGGATAATGAAATGGATATTGAAAAGCTGGCTATGCAACTTATAGTAAATAGCGGGGAAGCAAAAAGCAAAACTATGGAGGCTATTAGCTATGCTAAGAAAGGTAACATAGCCAGTGCAAAAAAATTACTTGAAGAGGCAGGTGAATTTCTAACTAAAGCACATGAATTTCAGTCAGATATTATTCAAGATGAGGCCGAAGGTAAGTTAAAAGATATCTCAATTCTCTTAGTACATGCCCAGGACCATTTAATGAATGCTGTGATAGTAATTGATCTTGCAAGGGAGTTTATTGACTTATACGAAAAAATATCAGGAAACAGAGAGGAGGGTTAGCATGAAAAGGATTACTCTTATTTGTGCAGCAGGAATGTCCACCAGCCTTTTGGTAACCAAAATGAATGCAGCAGCAGAAAAATCCGGTATACTTGTAAAAATACGTGCCATACCAGAGAGTGAAATTTTAAAGTATGCGGATGATACTGATATATTGCTTTTAGGCCCACAGGTTGGCTATACACTTACAAAAATTAAAACGTTATATGAACCAAAAGGAATTAAGGTCGCAGTAATTAACAGTGTGGATTATGGTATGATGAATGGCGAAAAAGTACTAAAAATGGCATTAGAACTAAAATAGTTTTATGTATTATTTTTATTTATCATAATAAGGGAGGATAATTTCATGAAAATGATTTCTTCTAAAACATTAGAAAAAATCCAGGCAGGTATGGGTGTGTTTGCAAACAATAAATACATTAAATCGGTTTCTAACGCAATGATACTTATTATGACACCGATTATCGTCGGTTCAATCTTTACTTTATTGACAAACCTGCCGATTAAAGCCTGGACAGATTTTATAAGTAAAACCGGATTAGTTGACTTGATTAAAATACCTGTAAGCTTCACATCGAACATAACGGCTCTGTTAGCAGCTTTTTTAATTGCTTACAGTCTGGCGGAACGATTTAATAAAGACGGTTTGATGTCCGGGGTTTTGGGACTGATATGTTTCTTAATTGTAACACCAACAGGACAGGTAAAAATCAATGACAAAATGATAAGTTATATTCCTTTCGACTGGATTGGGCCAAAGGGACTATTTGTAGCAATCCTCATAGGATTGTTAACGGCGAGAATATACGTTTTTTTCATCGAAAAAGGTTTTATAATTAAAATGCCTGAGGGCGTTCCACCTAATGTAGCAAGGTCGTTTAACACATTGATTCCCGGCTTTGTAACTGTTATATTGGCGTTATTCATTGCCATTATTTTTAAATTTTCACCTTATGGAAGCCTTAATCAGGCGGTATTTACTTGCATTCAGACACCTTTGCAGGGATTAACGGGATCTTATATATCATTACTGATTATAAATCTGGCAATAGGTATCCTATGGTTCTTTGGTATACATGGAACAGTCATTGTGTTTAACGGCATAATGGGTCCGCTATTATTATCAATGGACATGCAGAATCAGGCTGCATATCAGGCTGGGCAAGCATTGCCTAATATAGTAGGCATGGAATTTTTTAGAGCCTATGTATTTATGTCGGGTACAGGTTTAACTATTGGATTGGCACTATTGATGGCGTTTTTTGCAAAAAGCAAGCAATATAAAATTTTAGGGAGATTAGTAATTCCAACTAGCATATTTAACATTAACGAACCTATTACTTTCGGAACGCCTATCGTTTTGAATCCTGTTATGTTGATTCCTTATCTTGCAGCCCCCATATTAAGCAGTACAATTGCATATGCCGTCACAGCAATCGGATTGGTTCCCAGAATTAATGGAGTACAGCTTCCGTGGCCGCTTCCTATTGGAATATCCGGTGTCTTGTTGGGAAGCTGGAAAATTGCTGTTTTACAATTTTTTATGGTATTTGTATCACTTGCAGTATATTACATTCCTTTTAGATATATGGATAGAAAAGCCTATGAACTGGAAAAGGCTGGGAGTTCGTATGCAACATCTGATTCTTGTGATGTAAGTGCAAGATAAGTATCTATATTAATAGAATGCGCATGAGTTATAGTGCTAATTTTTTAAGGGAGGAAATAGTGATGAGAAAAATCAAAATTGTTACAATAGGTGGTGGGAGCAGCTATACTCCCGAACTTGTTGAAGGGCTTATTAAAAGAAAAAATGAAATTGACATTGGCGAATTATGGCTGGTAGATATACAGGAAGGTAAAGAGAAACTTGAGATTGTAGGTGCAATGGTTAAACGCATGGTGAAAGCGGCAGGTTTGGATTGGAAGGTTAATTTAACCGTAGACCGGCGGGAAGCTTTACCCGGAGCTGACTATGTTACAACACAGTTTAGAGTTGGTTCACTCAATGCACGTATTCGTGATGAACGAATACCACTTAGTCATGGAATGATTGGACAGGAAACAAATGGTGCAGGTGGAATTTTTAAAGCTTTTAGAACAATTCCGGTTATTCTTGATATTATCAAGGATATGAAAGAACTATGTCCAAATGCCTGGTTGGTTAACTTTACCAATCCTTCAGGAATGGTTACGGAAGCTGTAATAAAATATGGCAAATGGGAAAAAACAGTTGGTTTATGTAATGTTCCAATTCGTTATGAGAAAATGTCCTATGAAGTAATGGGATTGGATGAAGCAAATCAAGAATTGTATTTTAAATTTGCGGGACTGAATCATTTTCATTGGCATCGGGTTTGGAACAGGAAAGGAGAAGAAGTTACCAAGTATTTAATTGAGGAAATCTATAAGCCTGAAAACAAGGGTAAGTATGTTGGAATGAAAAACATCAAGGACATCCCCTTCAATTATGAGCAGATAGCTGATCTTGGCATGCTTCCATGTTCGTACCACCGATATTATTATATTACTGACGAAATGTTAAAAGATGAGTTAAAAGAATATAGTAATCATGAGACACGAGGGGAACAGGTCAAGAAAACAGAAGCTGAACTGTTTGAGCTTTATAAAGACCCTCAGCTTGATTACAAGCCGGAGCAGCTATCTAAACGGGGAGGGGCTTATTACAGTGACGTTGCTTGTGAAGTGATCTGCTCCATTCAAAATGATAAACGGGTTAACATGGTGGTTAGCACAGTAAATAATGGAACTATTATTGACTTGCCATATGATTGCGTTGTTGAAGTGTCCAGCATGATTACTAGCCATGGACCCGAGCCAATAAACTGGGGGAGTTTTGAAGCCGGCATACGTGGCCCTCTTCAACTTCAAAAATCATTTGAACAGTGCACCGTTGAGGCTGCGGTAACAGGTGATTATGGGAAAGCCCTACAGGCGTTTACAATGAATCCGCTCATATTAAAAGGTAAAATTACAAAAGATTTGCTTAATGAAATGTTGATAGCTAATAAAGCATATTTACCACAATTCCAACAAAAAATTCAAGAGTTGGAAGCTGCAAAGTTAAATTTTTAGCATAGCGTAAGGCTGTTAAAATCTGTAAGTTAGATGAAAAGGATCTTCTTCCGTTTGTTCCGCCTGGAGTTGTTGAGCTTACGACGAAACAAATGGAATATTTTGCATATATTAAGCCGTAAAATCTTTCAAATTACAATTGATCAAAGGAGAATGTCTCTTGAAGACTATAAAAATTCCATATTACACCTCAAGCATGGATTTAAATATTGAAGATGAAAATCTGAAAGCTGTTATTACAACAAAAATGCATAAAAGTAATAAAATCAAGAATGAAGAAGAGTTAGTTAGAGATGCATTGGAACATCCTATTGGATCTAAAAGACTCAGAGATATAGCGGTTGGAAAGAAGAAAGTAGTAATAGTAACCAGCGATCACACACATGCGGTTCCCAGCAAGATTACTTTGCCCATTCTCCTTTCCGAAATACGTATAGGTAATTCCGATGCGGACATTACTATTCTTATTGCAACTGGTTTGCATCGAGAAACTACCGAGGCAGAGCAGCGGTCTATGTTTGGAGACACTATAGTTGATCATGAAAAAATTGTTGTTAATAGGGCTTTTCAACCGAATGATTTTGTTCATGTTTGTAAGCTACCCTCAGGAGCGGATTTTAATGTCAATCGTTTGGCAGTAGAATGTGATCTTCTTGTGACAGAAGGCTTTATTGAACCTCATTTTTTCGCCGGCTTTTCCGGTGGCCGTAAAAGCATTTTACCGGGTATCTGTTCACAGGAAACAGTGAACGAAAATCATTCCTTTAAGGCAATAGCAAGCCCTTATGCAAAAGCCGGTGTGCTGGTAAACAATCCCATACACGAAGATATGGTGTATGCGGCACGAGCAGTTAATGTACAGTTTATTCTTAATGTGGCGTTAGACAGCGATAAGAATATTATTGCTGCGTTTGCCGGTGACCTGGTAAAGGCACATGAGGAAGGCTGCAGCTTTATTAGAAACCTTTCAAAATGTTCTGTTGTAACCGCTGATATTGTCATTACCAGTAATGGAGGCTATCCTTTGGATCAGAACCTGTACCAGTCTCCAAAAGCAGTCGGTGCGCCAAGAAAAGAGCATATCATATAGTAGGTGGGATTCCTACTGAGGAAGGTTTAGCAAACCACTCATAGCGAGTTTTGGACATTTAATGGGTAACCATAGATGTTAAGCGTAAACAGTTAGGTAGTAGGCGGTAAGCATTTAGCTGAAGGGATTGAGCCTCGAAATCTTGGAGATTGGGAAAGGCCGATGCTGTCGACTGAGCAGAAGGCAACATTATAGTATTCGATAAGCGAGAATACAATAACACCCCGGGGTCGGAGACCTCCGCATGCTATACATAGATATGATATTGTTAACTTGGGAGGCCCTGTAATTTCTACGCAGAGAGATAGGATGTAACCAAGCGATAACAAAGTAAGGACATCTAATATTACAGGGAGTCGGATAATCGCATAGTACCGAGGAAGCAGAGTAATGCCTGTGGATGGGAAGGCGATTACACAAGATTAATCTTAAAAGGGAAACATATTCTATACACAGAGATAGGTGAAAATGTGGAAACGAAACTTGCAAGAATAGCTGAAGTAGCTAGAAATAGACCTAATGAAAGATTTACATCACTAATACATCTAATTAATTATGAATTGATAGTCAAATGTCATCATGAACTAGCTGGAAACAAAGCAGCTGGAGTAGATGAAGTAACAAAAGCGGAGTATGGAAAGAATCTTCCAGGGAATGTTAAGAGCTTAACAGCTAGAATGAAAAGATGGGCATATAGGCCATTACCTGCGAAAAGGGTATATATTCCAAAAGAAAATGGGAAGAAGAGACCGCTAGGGATTCCAGCATACGAAGACAAACTAGTTCAAAAGGCACTATCAAAGATTCTAAATGCGATATATGAAGAAGACTTTCTTGAATGTTCATTTGGTTTTCGTCCAGGAAGAAACTGTCATGATGCCTTGAGAATATTAGGAAGAATAGTTAACAGAGATGATATTAACTATGTAGTTGATACAGATATTAAAGGATTCTTTGATAATGTAGACCACGGGTGGATGATGAAATTCATTGACCATCGAATTAAAGATCCTAATATACAACGACTCATATCGAGACTTCTTCGGGCTGGAGTCATGGAGGCAGGAATAAAATATGACACTCCACAAGGAACACCGCAAGGTGGAGTCTGTTCTCCAATTATGGCGAATTTATATCTACATCATGTTGTTGACCTATGGTTTAATAAAACAATGCGTAAAGAGTTAAAGGGTAAAGCTTACATGGTGAGATACGCAGATGATATAATATTTTGCCTACAGTATAAAGAAGATGTAAAATACTTCTATAAAGCAATGAAAGAAAGAATATCCAAATTCGGTTTAGAGTTATCAGAAGAGAAAACTAAGATAGTAAATGTATCTGCTGATGATGACAATGACACATTTGATTTTCTTGGATTTACCCATTATATGGGTAAATGTAAGGATGGAATCAAACGACTAAAGAGAAAGACAAGTAATAAGCGATATCATCGTAGTATAATGAGATGTAAATCCTGGCTAAAATATAATAGAACTCTTCCAGTAAAAGAACTAATGAGGAAGTTAAACAGAAAACTAACAGGAACATACAACTATTATGCAGTATCAGATAACAGCAAAAGTATTGATAGCCTGTATGATGAGGTTCAAAAGCTAGTTTATAAATGGTTAAACAGACGCAGTCAAAAGAAAAGCTTTGACTGGGAGAAGTTCGAAATATTCTTGGAGAAATATCCTATTGTCAAGCCAAGAATAAAAGTAAATTTATATAGATTAGGTGCTGGTGCTAGTTATGTTAGGTGAATAATCGAGTGAAGAGCCGTATGCCTAAATAGGGCACGTACGGTTCTGTGAGGAGTTGGGGTTGTAAAGCCCCGCTTACTCGACCTACTGCCGAAGCTTATGCAGGAGACGATGGTGTTATTATAATGTGTGCCTCGTGTATTGAAGGCATGGGAGGTACACATTTTGAAAAGCTGATTGTATCCGGCACTGCCTATGAAATTGAAGAGCGCCTTTCTAAAATTCCACCAAAGGACACTATTCCGGAGCAGTGGTGCACACAAATTTATTCTCGTATTCTTAAAAAGCACAGAGTGATTCTGGTGACAACATATCTGGAACACGAAATTGTGAGAAAAGCCAACATGATTCCGGCTTCCAGCCCTGATGAAGCACTTGCAATGGCATATGAGTTGAAAGGCAAAGATGCTAGTGTAGTGGTTATTCCGGACGGAGTGTCAGTGCTGGCTGTCTGACAGAAAGCAGGAAAAATGAAGAGTCTGATTTTTCTTTATAGCTTTTGCTATACTCCTAATGACGAAAGCGTTTTGAAAACAGTTCTTCTCATTAAGTTAGATCCCAGAGAACCGCTTTTTTATAACTATATTATACTGCCAATGGCGGCGGTAGAATGGAGATTAATATGAATTTAAAATTGGCACTAAAAGTACATGATTTAGATAATGTGGCAACTATTTTTGCAAATGATGTTGTTGCAGGAGATGAAGTAGAGATGCACGACAAAAAAGGACATTCTCAAATCATTGATGTATTGGGAGAAGTTCCATATGGTCATAAGATTGCATTACAAGACATTCTTGTAGACGAGAAAATTATTAAGTACGGAGAAGAAATCGGTGTTGCTACAAAAGATATTAAAAAAGGTGATTACGTTCATGTTCACAACCTCGACAGTACACGTGGACGTGGTGATCTGAAAGGAGAAGTTGTGCTATGAAGTTTATGGGATATGTAAGGTCTAACGGCAAGGTAGGATCCAGAAACCATGTAGCTGTCATCCCTAGTGTGATCTGTGCAAATGATGTGGCACAGGCTGTTGTGGGACAAGTGCAAGGCACGGTTGGTTTTTTTCACCATCAGGGCTGTTGTCAGCTCCCGCCTGATCTAGAACGTGTGACAGATACTTTAATTGGACTTGGATGCAGTTCTAACGTTGGTGCGGCTCTGATTGTAAGTTTGGGCTGTGAGGGTACTGACCATGAACGTTTGCTAGAAACCATCGCAAAAACCGGTAAGCCAGTAGAAATTATTCGCATACAGGAACTTGGGGGAGCGAGCCGAGCAATACAGGCCGGTATTGATGCTGCCCAAAAAATGGTGCTGAAAGTTTCCGGGATACAACGTGAACCTGTTAATATTTCCAATGTCACCATGTCTATAAAATGTGGTGCTTCTGACACGACAAGCGGAATGGCATCCAACTGTGTTGTTGGTTATTTGGCAGATAAAATGGTGGATCTCGGCTGTACTGTGGTATTTGGTGAAACTACTGAGTTTATAGGCGCTGAACATATTCTTGCTAAAAGAGCTGTTTCTCCTGAGGTGGGTGAAAAAATATATAAAATTGTAAACAGGATGGAATTAAGAGCAAAATCCCTTGGTTGTGACATGAGAAAAGGTCAGCCTACACCTGGCAACATAGCTGGAGGTCTTTCCTCGATAGAGGAAAAATCTTTGGGGGCAATAGTTAAGTCAGGCACAAGGCCGATACAGGGTGTTATGGAGTACTCCGAAATGGTCACAACTCAAAAAGGACTCTGGATTAAAGATACTCCTGGCCGTGAACCTGAAATCCTAACCGGTATGGCTTGTACAGGTGCCCAGTTCATGGTATTCTCTACTGGCCGCGGAGCTCCACAGGGTTTCCCAAGTATGCCTGTTATCAAGGTATGCGGTAATCCAAATACTTTTAATTTAATGAACCATGATATGGACCTGAATGCTGGACTAATTATTAAGGGTGAAAAAACCATTGAGCAAGTTGGTGAGGAAGCCTTTCAAAAAGTTATTAATGTTCTAAATGGAGAAATGACTAAGAACGAAGCAATTAGATATTTTAATTCCATCGATATTTATACTATGGGACCTGTCATCTAGATATATATGATTTAAAACAGTGAACCTATGGTTGAAAAAGTTCTGAGGGATCTACTCAAAAATGGCAGCTAATTTAATTTTGCTGCCATTTTTTAATTACACACACATATATATAGGACGGGTTGTCTTTGAGAATTATTAAGTAGAATTGTGTTTCAAGTATTTTAAATATATTATTTTACATAAAAAACAAGACTTAGCTTTATTTTTTTTGGCTAAGTATGTATAATAATATATAATAGTTATAATTAATCAAAGTTTGTGTATTTACATAGAACATAGGTGAAAACACTAAAGGAAGGGTGATATGTTTGGAATTAAAGTATGATTTAAGTAAAGATAGACCTGAATTTCCGAAGCGTGCAGTTATAACAGCAGGAATGCCTTATGGGAATAAAGAGCTTCATTTTGGACATATAGGAGGAGTCTTTATACATGCTGATTTTTTAGCACGTTTTTTGCGAGATCGTATCGGTAAAGAAAATGTAATCTTTGTTTCTGGAACTGATTGTTATGGTTCACCAATAGTGGAAGATTATCGTCAATCAGTCAGTGACGGATCTTTTGAGGGTAGCATTGAAGATTATGTACGTTCTAATCATCAGTCTCAAAAAGAGGCTTTGGAATCATATTACATTGCTACCAATCTTTTTGCAGCTTCCAGTATAGGACGTGCTGGAGAGATTCACCAGCAGTATTCCTATAATTTCATTAAAACACTGTATGAGAATGGACATCTTAAAAAAATAACAACATCTCAATTTTATGACCCTGAACATGAGGTGTTTCTTAATGGACGTCAGGTTGTTGGACAATGCCCGATTGATGGTTGTCAATCTGAAAAGGCTTATGCAGATGAATGTTCATTAGGCCATCAGTATATGGAGAAGGATTTGATTAACCCTAAGAGCACTCTGTCAGGAAAGAAACCGGAAATGAGGGCTGTAACTAACTGGTATTTTAAACTTGACGAATTTCAGGAACTCCTTCGAGAGTGGGTTGAAGGGCTAGAAGAAAACCCTGGTGCCAGGCACTTTATGATCAAAAGTATTGAAGAATTTCTGGAACCACCAGTTATTTATGTGAAGAATGAATATCTTGAACTGCTCAATAAAATAGAAGATAAGTTACCAGATTTCACTTTAGAAGATGATGAAAACAAGTCATCTTTTGAGCTTGTTTTTGACAAACTTGAAGACCGGGAAAAAGCCTGTTCTATCCTGGCTGAAAATGCTGTGCAATTTCGTAATGGGAAAACCCTGGTGCCTTTCAGATTAACAGGTAATATTGAGTGGGGAGTAGATGCCCCTACCCTGGAAGGACTGGATGATTTGACTGTCTGGGTCTGGCCGGAATCATTATGGGCTCCGATTTCCTTTACACAGACCTATCTAGAAAAGGAGAATAAGGATAAAAGCAAATGGAAGGAATGGTGGTGTTCTAAAGGGGCAAAGGTTTATCAGTTTATTGGAGAAGATAATGTATATTTCTATGGTCCTGCGGAAATGGCCATGTTTATGGGGCAGGGTGATAATCCTTCTGTAGAACCGCCAGAAGGTGAGCTGCAATTACCGGACTTAATAGCTAACAACCATCTTCTTTTCCTGGATAAAAAAGCCAGTAGCAGTGGGAAGGTTAAACCACCTATGGCCAAAGAGTTACTTGATTACTACACAGCAGAGCAGTTAAGGGCTCATTTCTTAAGCTTTGGACTCGGTATTAAGAGTGTAGGATTTAAACCTAAACCATTAAACCCCAAGGGTGGAAGCCATGGTGATCCTGTTCTTAAAGAGGGCAATCTGTTGTCAAATGTCTTTAACCATATCGTTCGCTCCTGTTTCTATACTATGCAGAAATTTAATGATGGCAAACTACCTATAGGTGAGGTCAGCCAGGAGGTACTGAATGAAGCAAAAGAAATTATCTTTGAATATGAAAAAGCAGTCTACAGTTATGAGTTCCATCAAGTTATGAGTCTCATGGATAACTATATTCGCGGTATCAATAAATACTGGTCAAAGAAATATAAAGAATATAAAGATCAAGATGATAAGGGTATCCTATTACAGCTTTTTATTGATGGTTTTCATATGCTGCGAACAGCTACTGTTTTAATGCATCCTGTTGCTCCAAAAGGGACAGAGATGATACTTGAATACTTAAATCTTGATGAAGCAGACGACTTCTGGAACTGGGAGCGGATTTTTGAACCTGTATATGCCTTTATGGATAGGCCAGAAGAACATGAATTTAAATTTCTGGAACGAAGAGTAGATTTCTTTGAAAAACACCCAAGTCAATATAAATAGTAGATAAAATACCAGGTAAGATTCTATTCCTCTGCCTGGTATTTTTATTTTAATTATTCTCGATCAATTTAGAATGATGTAGTCATTTTGTTCAGGTATAGGAAAACTATGCAATTTTGAAATTGTGGATAACTTTAAAGACCGACAAATATATTTGTTTCCCTTGTCGTGCACCACAGGTACTCCGTATTTAACTAGACTGTACAAGAACAGTTTGAGGTTGCGCTACAGCGTCCTGCTTACGCTTACTGTCGAGAAATTCTCCTTCGGCGTCGTGCCTACGGATAATTTCTAGAGCGTCCAACAAATATATCTGTCTGGATTAAGCTAGCCTAGTAATAATTTTAATTCTGTAGCGACTCTAACTTTTTGTGGAGGCAGGACGCTGGAACAAAAAGTTGTGACAGAGAACGGAGGCACGGATGCCGGAGTGAACGACAAGCGGAAGAATTAAAATTATTCTCGATCAATTTAAGATGACGTAGCTACTTTGTTCAGATAATTCCCACTTAAAGGATAAATATAATAATTAGAGAATTATAACCATAAGATAAAATAAATAGATAATAGTACAAGGGGGTAAGACATTATGGGTATTCTAATGGCAGGTTTATCTCCACACCCTCCGTTGATCATACCTGAAATCGGAGGAGAGAGACGGGAAGGAATTAGTAAGACAATTAATAGCCTTAAAGAACTGGCTGAAGAGGTTAAGGATTGTCAGCCAGATGTCTTGATAACAATTAGTCCACATGGTCCAGTTTTTACAGATGCTATAAGTATTCTGGATCAGGAGTATCTTGCTGGTGATTTTTCTGAGTTTGGCTGTTCAGAAGTGAAATTAGAAACGTCTACAGATCGGGATTTAATTCAGGAGATTAGAGAATCTTCAGAGATTAATAATATTGAGGTTTTAACGCTAAGTTCTGCTGAGTTAGAAATTTATAATTATCAAGGTTTACTTGATCATGGGGTTCTTATCCCCCTTTATTTTATCCAGCAGGCTGGTCTGGATGTTCCTTTAGTACCTATTACTATGGGTTTAATGGAATATGATACTCTTTACAGTTTTGGCAGGATTATTCAGCAAGTAGTCGATAAACTGGGCCTGAAGGCGGTTATTATTGCCAGTGGTGATCTCTCACACCGCTTAAAACCCGGTGCACCCGCTGGATTTAATCCGCGAGGAGAAGAGTTTGACAGAAAAATTGTAGAAATATTAGATAATGAGAACTTTTCAAAAGCCCTTAAAATAGAGAAAGGTTTAATAGATAAAGCTGGAGAATGTGGTCTGCGTCCTTTAATTATTATGTTAGGGGCTCTTGATGGCCTTTCTTTTAAAACTGAAGTTAAGTCATATGAAGGCACCTTTGGTGTAGGATATGCTGTTGTTGGCTTTTATCCAGGGAGTGATATTTAATGAAGGAAAAAAGGGATAAATATGTAGAGTTGGCCAGGCAGACCATCAATGATTTTGTTATTGATGGGAGGAAAAGAACCCCTGACTATCCATTAGATAAGGGGTTTGTAAGGCAGGCAGCTGTTTTTGTTTCTTTAAAAAAGGATGGGCAATTACGCGGTTGTATTGGTACAATTGAACCGTGTTGTGAGAATATTGCCCAGGAAATTATTAATAATGCTATTAGTGCCTGTAGTCAGGACCCCAGGTTTAATCCTGTAGTAGAAGGAGAATTACCTTATTTAGATATAACTGTTGATGTATTAAGTAAACCTGAAAAAGTAAATAAGTCTTCAGAGCTGGATCCTGATAAATATGGTGTAATAGTAGAAAACGGGATTAGGAAGGGTGTATTGCTTCCTGCTCTGCCGGGAATTAGTGATTTTTCACAACAACTAGAGATAGCCAGGAAGAAAGCAGGAATTTTACCAGATGAAGAAATGGAAATATACCGTTTTAAAGTTAATAGACATAAGTAAAGGAGAATCAAATGAAGGAAGCTGCTTTTTATCAGCCAAGGAAAAATAATACTGTTCAATGCTTATTGTGTCCACATTATTGTGTTATTTCACCTGGGAAGAATGGTATTTGTCAGGGGAGAATTAACATTGACGGTAGTTTATATAGTGATACCTATGCGAAGATTAGTTCCCTGGCAGTAGACCCAGTTGAGAAAAAACCACTCTATCATTTCTATCCAGGGGAAAAGGTTTTATCAGTTGGGACATATGGCTGTAATTTTCGTTGTCAATATTGCCAAAATTGGGAGATAAGTCAGCAGAAACCGGCTTTAACAACAGTTTCACCTGAGGAATTAGTAGAATTAGCGTGTCAAAAAAATACTATTGGTATTGCTTTTACATATTCAGAGCCTTCAATATGGTATGAATATATTTTGGAAACAGCTAGCCTGGCCCAGGAGCGTGATCTGCGGGTTGTACTGGTTACTAATGGTTATATCAATGAAAAACCATTACACACTTTATTACCAGTTCTCGATGGAATAAATGTTGATTTAAAATCATTTAGGACTAATTTCTATAAGGACATTTGTGAAGGTACATTAAACCCTGTTCTAGAAAATATTACATTAATGGCTGCCAGGGTTCATCTAGAAATTACTACTTTAGTTATTTCCGGAGAAAATGACTCACAAAAAGAGGTAGAAAAGATGTTTTCCTGGCTTAGTACTATTGATTCTGATATACCAGTTCACCTGACCAGATATTTTCCAGCATATAAATTCAAAAAAGCACCTACATCGTTGGGCAAAATGGAGGAGGTATATCAAATTGCCAGGAAATATATGGATTATGTTTACCTTGGTAATATTCAGGGTGATTTCGGAAAAATAACAAGATGCCCGGTCTGTGGTCGGGAATTGCTTGTCAGGGATTATTATACTAGCAGAAAATTAATGAAAGGTAATAAATGCCCACAATGTGGTAAGGAAATATATGGTGAGTTTAAATAGTATGATAATTTTCAATATTACTTTTATTTGTTAATAATTGACAAAAAAGCAGTCGGCTGTTATACTATAGACAGAACCTATAAGACAATAAGAAAATAAGAAAGGGTGGTTTAAATGAAAACTAAAAAAGTACAGTGTCCTGTATGTGGAACACACAATTGGTCTGGTGTTGAGTACTGCAAGAAGTGTAGTGGTGCAATTTATGAAGAAAAGGAAACAACCAGCACACTCTATCCAACACTAAGTATATTTAATAATATAAGCTAAAAAGAGTATAAGTAGATGAAGTAAAAAACATTGTAATGTTCGAAGGCCAGGTTGTATACCTGGTCTTTTTTATTGCTATAATTTAGTCGGAATAATGAAATCAAAATCCTATATAATTCCATCCAAATATGTAAATGATATAGATGGAATAATAACTAGCAATAAAAAAGGACGAAGTTAGTATTGATTCAGTTTTACTATAAATAAATAGACTAATAGCAGCAGCCAAAAAATTGATTAGTATTCTGCCGGGGTCAAAATTAAGTAATAAAAAAGAATATAAAAGGCTTGACATGATAATAGATATAAATTTATTAAATAGTGTTTTAGAAAATAATTTGTAGAAGATATTGACCAGTATAAGTTGTTCGCTGAGGGCTATTACTAAATTTGCAATAATAAGTAGTAGTAATGGTAAGATACTGGTGACAAATACTTCAGGACTATTAACTTTTATCAGTGGGGAAAAAGCCTTTTCCATTGTAAGGGTAAGGGGAATGTTGATGAATATAATAACCAGTATTATTAGTGCTATTGAAGTAGAGGACGAGATCCTTAGTTGTCTCAGAGGATTTTTTAAGTGAATTCCTAAATCAGCAAAAGAAATTGGGTATAGTGAAGTAATGTAGAATACAATAAAGCTAAAAGATAAGAATCTACCACTTATGATAAATAAAAAGTGAAAAAAATTATTAAGGACAGTATAATCCAGGTTAACTCCTTTAGAGATCATATTTAAAGAGAGCATTAAATACCAGATACCCAGTATTATTAAGACATCTTTATAACTTATATAGCTGATAAGTCCTTTTTTATCATTCATAAGATCAACCCCTTTACACTAATTCGCTAAATAATTATTAATTCCTCTAAAAACATTATAGAAAGAGTCTGTTCGAAAAGTATCAGTATATACGCCGGGGATTATATATCCCTTCACTCAACGGTAATACCTTAACTTCGTTCAGGGATATATAATCCCCTATTTATACCTTTTCGAGTATACACAGAAAGTCTTTATTGTCTATAAGCAGGTATTGTGCAGATATTGAAGAATATATTAAAATAGTAATAATACATTAATAAATAATAAAGAAGGGAAGGAACTTGGAATGGCAAAATTATTTGGTACTGATGGTGTGAGGGGAGTAGCTAATCGGGAACTTACCGGTGAATTAGCCTATAAACTGGGTAGGGCTGCTGGTTATTATCTTACCCGTCACTATAAAGGAAATGATAAAGCAACCATGTTGATAGGCAAGGATACAAGGGTCTCCGGAGATATGTTAGAGTCTGCTCTTACAGCAGGAATGGCATCAGCAGGAATTGATGTGCTTAGACTTGGTATTATACCTACCCCTGGTGTAGCCTATTTAACAGCTGAATTGGCTGTAGAAGGGGCAGTTATGATATCTGCTTCACATAATCCTATTGCTGATAATGGTATTAAGTTTTTTGATAAGAATGGCTATAAACTTAGTGATCAGATGGAAGAGGAGATTGAGGCCCTTATAAAATACCATTATGATACTATACCATCACCAACTTCATTAGAAATTGGTAATAGTAATGATAATTATGAGCTAACAGATAAGTATATTGACTATCTTATTTCCACAGTTGATGTTGATTTTACGGGTTTAAAGATTGCCCTTGATTGTGCGAATGGGGCAGCTTATAGAGTAGCTCCTGAGGTATTACAAAGGTTGGGGGCAGAAATAGTAGTCTCAAACAACCATCCAGCAGGTGATAAAATAAATTTAGACTGTGGCTCAACCCATCCAGAACTTATAAAAGAGCTGGTTGTGAGAGAAAACGCAGATTTGGGAATAGCTCATGATGGGGATGCTGACCGGATAGTAATGATAGATAATAAAGGTGAAGTAGTAGATGGGGATAAGATTATGGCTGTTTGGGCAGCAGATTTACTGCAGAGGGGGGAATTAAAAAAGCAAACCCTGGTCACTACAGCCTACAGTAATCTGGGATTAAAGGAGGCTGTTGAGGGTGCCGGTGGTAAAGTGGTAATTACTGATAATGGCGATAGGTATGTTCTTAAAGAGATGTTAGAAAATAATTATAATCTTGGTGGCGAGAAATCGGGTCATATTATTTATCTAGACTATAATCGTACAGGTGATGGGGTTTTAACTGCTGTACAGATAGTTGAAATAGTTAAAAGAAGGAGTAGAACACTTAATGAATTAAGCAATTTGATGGATCCCTGGCCACAGAGATTAGCAAATGTAGAAGTAAAATACAAAGAGCAGTGGGAAAATAATGACAGTATCAGGCGTGAAATTAGCAAGGCTGAACAGGCCCTATCAGAGAATGGGCGTGTTTTTGTCAGGGCTTCTGGAACAGAACCATTAGTACGGATAATGTTGGAAGGTAAAAATGAGGGATTATTGATAGAGCTGGAAGAAAAATTAATTGAAGTTATAAAAAGTGAGTTAAATTAAATAGTAAAAGAATAACATTAACAATTTATCTATCATATGTTATAATAGAGTGGATTGTAATAATCTAAGATATATTATAAGGAGGTGATTCATATAAAAAAAGAAAAAGCGCCAGGACTTAGATTGAACGGGAAGAAATCTAAGTTGACGAGGGGGAGGTTTATCGAGTTTTCGGCGGATGCCTCCAGGTCTTACTGATTAGACTTAAATCTATTCTTTAAAACTGTTGAGTAATCAGCAGCTTAAAGGGGGTAGAAAATCAGGCAAAAATTTAATAATGGAGGTAATACTATTGTGCGGAATTGTTGGTTATATTGGGAATAGTGATGTAGTAGATATTTTGCTTGGAGGACTTAAAAGACTGGAATACCGCGGTTATGATTCTGCTGGTATAGCTATCAACAATGGTAAGGAATTAGAGCTTATTAAGAAAAAGGGTAAGCTGAAGGAACTGCAGGAAATAGTTGCCTCAACCCCTCTATCTGGAAAGATGGGTATTGGTCATACTAGATGGGCTACTCATGGTTCTCCATCTGACGAAAATTCACACCCACATGTGGACTGTACCGGGGAGTTTGTTGTAGTCCATAATGGTATTATTGAGAATTTTCAGCAGCTGAGGGAAGAACTCTGTGAAAAAGGCCATGTATTTACCTCAGAGACAGATACAGAGGTGATTGCCCATTTGTTGGAAGAATATTATCAGGGTGATTTAAGGGAAGCCATTAATCAAGTAATAGCACATTTAGAGGGTTCATATGCCCTGGGGATAATATCAAGCAAAGAGACAGATAAAATTTATGCAGTGAGACAGGATAGCCCTCTTGTGATTGGTATTGGTGAGGGAGAGAACTATATAGCTTCGGATATACCTGCTTTTCTGGAGTATACTGATCAATTCTATATTCTTGATGATGGGGAAATGGCTGAAATTAAGAAGGATAAGATTACAATATATGATCAAAAAGGTGTAATGGCTGATAAAGAAGTATTTGAAGTAAACTGGGATGCAGAGATGGCTGAAAAGGGTGGTTATCCCCATTTTATGCTTAAAGAGATCTATGAACAGCCAGCTGCCCTGAGGCGTGTTATGGCAGATAGGGTTTCCCCGGGAAAAATAGAGCTAGAGGAAATAAACCTATCGACAGAGGAAATTAAAGACTTTAATAAGATTTATATTCTGGCCTGTGGGACTGCTTATTACTCTGGAATGATTGGCAAATATGTTATCGAAGAACTGACCAGAACTACTGTAGAGATCGATGTAGCTTCAGAGTTCAGGTATCGAGACCCTATTGTTGATGATAAAACACTGGTGATTGTAGTCAGCCAGTCAGGAGAGACTGCTGATACCCTTGCTGGATTAAGATTAGCCCAGCAAAAAGGGGCCCGTGTACTGGCTTTGACCAATGTTGTTGGTAGTACTATTCCCCGTGAGGCAGATGAGGTGTTTTATCTTCATGCAGGACCAGAGATTGCTGTTGCTTCTACCAAGGCATTTACTAATATGGTTGCGGCTTTTTATCTGCTTGCTTTATATATCGCGAAAATTAAAGATACAGTAAGCAGAGAAGAACTGGCGGTCTATATAGATGAACTCCTTAAACTGCCTAAACTGGCAGCAGAAACACTTGAAAGTAGTGAAGAAATGATTAAAGGGCGAGCCCGGGATTATCACCTGCAGAGAGATGCCTTTTTTATTGGTCGTAATACTGATTATACACTGTCTTTAGAAGGGGCGTTAAAATTAAAGGAAATATCCTATATTCATGCTGAAGCATATCCTGCCGGGGAATTAAAACATGGGCCACTGGCATTAATTATTGAAGGTGTACCTGTAATTGCAATAGCTACCAGGATGTCTCTCTATGAAAAGACATTAAGCAATATTAAGGAAGTAAAGGCCCGAGGTGCAGATGTTACGGCAATTACTTTTAGGGGAGAAAAAGAAGTAGAGAAATCAGTTGATCATGTTTTATATATTCCTAAGATAAATGAGTTGTTTAGTGGTGTTTTAGCTATTATACCACTACAACTGCTGGCCTATTATACTGCTGTAGAAAAGGGATATGATGTTGATCAACCCCGTAACCTGGCTAAAAGTGTTACAGTTGAATAAAAATTATTTAAATAAAAGCCATCTTTAGGAATCAGGCCTAAAGATGGCTTTTTTTATTCACATCTGATGTATAGAAAAATATTATTTTAGAAAAGGGATATAATAAGAGTAGTTTGCTATCTATCAGAGGAGGTATTAGTATGGTGGAAAGGTATGAAGATTGGGATGACTGGAAAAAGACGCTGGGACAGGCAGTTGCGGCAGGAAATTCGATAGGTATGGGTGATGAGACTATTGTAAAGATAGGCAGTAAACTGGGGGATATTCTGGATAGTATTGTAGAGCCTGAGAATCGTGAACAGCGTGTTTTAAAGGAATTGTGGGATTTAGCCAGTGAAGAAGAACAAAATGCTCTAACCGGCATGATTGTCAAAATGGTTAAAGGGGAAAGGAAAGTGGAAACATAAGTCAAAAGTACTAAAAAAATTCAGAATTCAACAGGAAAATCTCATAATATGGTGAATTATATTAATATAAAGTCTTTTTTATATGTATTAGGTATAATTACATATATGTTTTAAATATGTAAAACACAGCAGAAGAATAACTAATAATTATTTTAGTAATGAATATGATTTACCTTCACTAGTAATAACAGTAACTAATGTTGCAGTTGCTCAAAAAAAGGGGGGGATATTATTGAAGAGAAAAAAAGATATTTTTGAGGGGGTAAATCTAAAGTTAATAAAAAAGATAAACAGGGATATAAAAATCAGTACTAAGTTAATTATTTCTTTATTATTATTGTGTATTATTCCTTTGTCAATAGTAGGTTATTATACATATAATCATTCAAAATCTACTATTAAAGATAAGGCTGGTAATTTTTCCAGTGAACTTATTAATCAAATGGCCATTAATTTTGATACAAAACTGGGGCATATTGAAAAACTTTCTAGTTCTATCATTACCAATAATGATTTAATGGAGGTATTAAGTATTGCTAATGAAGATGAAGATGTTTCTCAACGGCTTAAAAATCAGCAGGTCATTAAAGATACCTTTAATTCAATTGCTTTTACTGATGAAGATATAGACAGTATTCTGATTTATCGTTTTAATAATAGGGATACTGGTATAGGGACTTTAAATACAGGTAGTCTAAAAGGGGTCTTAGGTAATAATTTAGAAGAGACTGAAGTATTCAAAGAAGTAATGGAGAAAGATGGTACACCGGTCTGGATAAAGATTTCTAACCCTAATAATCAAAAAATTGATTATTTTTTGTTATTAAGGAGTATAAAACACTTTAGTTTAAGAACCGGGACTAAAGAAATAGGGGTATTAATTTTTGCCTTAAGAACAAATTATGCTGATAATATAGTAAGTAATATTAAGATGGATCAGGAACTATCTATGTATTTATTTAATAATGATAAAGAAATTTTATACCAAAATGTCTTTAGCCCTGAGCAAGATGAGAATGAAGAGTTAGCAGGTGATCTTTCAAAAAAGAGTATTCTTAATGGGGAAGTTTTACTGGAACGGCAGGGTGCTAATATATTTAGTGCTGAAGATAAAAGGTATTTTACTTTTCAGGGACAGTTACTTGCAAGTGAAAAATTGAGAAACGGCTGGGTATTAACAACAGCTATACCGTTGTCTTCGTTAACAGAGGAAATCGATGATCTTAAGATTGATTTTATGATACTTATGCTCATAAGTATACTCCTTTGTGTTTTATTGAGTGTTTTAATTTCATTAAGTGTTTCTCGACCACTAAAAACTATTGTCAATGTTATGCAGCGAACAAAAAAGGGGGATTTAACAGCTAAATCACCCATAGAAGGAAATAATGAATTTGGTATTCTATCAATAGCATTTAATGATATGATTGATAATATCAAGGTTTTAATAGAAAAAACACGTAATACCGGAAAGGATGTCAGGGAAAGTACTGCTGTTGTTAAAGATGTCTCTATGGAAACAATCTCAAGCACTCAACAGGTTTCATCAGCTATTGAAGAGATTGCCAATGGTGCAGCAGAGCAGTCACAGGAAGCTCAGAATAGTATTGCAGCTATGAATCAGCTGGCAGACAGGATTAATACTGCTTCCCAGAAGATAGCTGTGATAGTTAATACAACAAATAAGGTGAAGGAAGAGGGGGAAAATGCCAGTTTAACTATTAAAGAACTAAATCAGAAAACAGAAGAGACGGTTAAGGTCTCTACCTTGATCAAGGAGGATATTGAAAATCTAAATAATAATATTGAGGAAATTGTTAGTATTATTAGTGTGATAAATGAAATTGCTGAGCAGATAAATCTCCTATCTTTAAATGCCTCAATTGAAGCCGCCCGGGCCGGAGAGAATGGTCGGGGATTTGCTGTAGTTGCCCAGGAAGTACGGAAACTGGCCGAAGAAGCTAATGAAGCTACCAATAATATTGAAGGTATTATAAAAAACATATTCTCTAAAACCAGAAATACCGTTCAGGAGGTTAATAAAGCTGATCAAATCTTTAAGGAACAGCAGAGCTCTGTTCATGATACAGAAAATGCCTTTAATAACATTCTTGCTGCTCAGGAAAGGATTTTAGAAAATATTAATTTTATAACTAAAGTCATAGGAGAAGTAACTGAAGATAAAGAAAAAACTGTAAAACAGATTAATGAAATGGCTGCTATTGCTGAAGAATCAGCTGCTTCTACTGAAGAGGTTTCAGCTATAAGTCAGGAACAATCAAACTTAGCTGAGAAACTGGCAGACCTGGCTATAAAGTTGGAAGAAACAGTTGACAGTCTAAATGGGGTTTTAGATGAGTTTATAATCTGATGATGATTAGATGGGGACCGAACTAAAAAGTTCGGTTCCTTTGCATTTATATCTTTCTTGCAGTATAATTAAAGGGAATTGTTTTTCTTAATTTAGGAAAGGATTGAAGGTATGATTATAGGATTGGGTATAGATATAGTTAAGATAGAGCGTATTGAAAAAATTCTCGATAGGTGGAATAATAGATTTAAATCCCGAATCTTTACTGAGGATGAGATCAGCTATTGTAGTTCTAAAGCAAGACCGGCCCAGCACTATGCTGCCCGTTTTGCTGTCAAAGAGGCTGCTGTAAAAATGTTGGGTGGTACTGTATATAGCTGGCAGGACTTTGAGGTAAGTAATGATGATTCTGGTAAACCTGGACTTAGCTTAAAGGGAGAGACAGCTGAAATTGCTTTAGAGAATGGTATAAAAAATCTTTATGTCAGTATTGCTCATGAGAATGATTATGCGATAGCACAGGTGATTGGGGAGGGTGATAGTTAATGATAGTATTAAAACCAGCAGAAATGAGGGCTGTTGATAAGGCGGCTATTGAGGCTGGTTTTCCTGGTGTTATGCTGATGGAAATAGCTGGTCGGGCTGTGGCTGATAAAGTAGTGAAGTTTATAGAGCCGGGAAGTAAAGTGTTAATATTTATTGGTAAAGGTAATAATGGTGGTGATGGTTTAGTAGCTGCCCGTTATCTGGATACTGAGGGATATAATGTCCAGTTAATTCTTTTAGCGGGAGAAGACAGTTTATCAGATAGTTCACTAATGAATTACCGTTTATGTAAATTGAGATCTATTAATACTTTAAAAATAGATACGATAGGGACTGATTATCAAGAGGTAAAAAATTTGCTGGCTGCCTGTGACATAGTAATAGATGCTATTTTAGGAACAGGTATTAGTGGTAGTATTAGGGGGAGGGCAGCAGATTTAATTGAATTGATAAATAACGTCGATAAGAAGGTACTGGCAGTAGATATACCTTCTGGTATAAGTGGAGAGAATGGAAGCGTTTTAGGAAAAGCAGTAAAGGCTACTTGGACCCTTACTATGGCTTACCCTAAACCGGGTCTTTTACTTTATCCAGGGAGAAAGTATTGTGGGCAAATAGGGGTTGTGGATCTAACTGTTCCAGAAAAATTTGTACTTAATGAAGGGTGTTCACACTATACTCTGACCTGTTCAGAAGCCCTGGATTGGCTTCCTACCAGGGAGAAGACAGGCCATAAAGGTAGTTTTGGCAAAATAACGGTAATAGGTGGAAGTCCTGGTATGGATGGAGCACCTGTCCTGACAGGCCTAGCTGCTCTCAAAACAGGTGCCGGGCTGGTAAGGCTGGCCATACCCGGGGATACCCTTTCAATAAGTTCGGCTTATAGTCCAGAATTAATAACTACACCATTGACTAAAAGTGATAATAATGAACCTGATTGGAATATAATTAGTAAAGTGATGGCTGATTCAGATATGATTGTTGCTGGCCCTGGTTTTGGCCGTTCAAAAACAAGTTCAGAAGTTATTAAAAAATTAATAAGTACTTATCATAAACCACTGCTGATCGATGCTGACGGACTAAATGTTATTGACGATATTAAGCTTTTAAAACAGAGGAAGGAAACATTGATTCTAACACCCCATCCAGGGGAAATGGCTCGTTTACTTGATGAGGAGATAAAGGTAATACAGCAGGATAGAATCAAAATAGCACGCCAGTTTGCTGTAGATAAACAGCTTTATTTAGTATTAAAGGGTGCGGCAACAATAATTGCCCTACCAGATGGAAAAATTTATATTAATACTACAGGTAATGAGGGAATGGCTACTGCAGGTAGTGGTGATACCCTTGCTGGAATTATAGCCGGGTTATTATCCCAGGGACTGGCCCCTGAAAAAGCTGTTGTGCTGGGGGTATATTTGCATGGACTGGCAGGTGATCTAGCTGTACAGGATACTACTTCCTATTCATTAATGGCTGGTGATCTAATAGACTATATTCCAGCGGCAATCAAAAAACTGATTGCTGGTTCAGGAGGGGAATTAAAATGAAGGGTAAGAGCCGTCCGGTTTGGGTTGAAATTAATCTGGCTAATCTTAAATACAATTTGGCGTTATTAAAGGAAAAGGTCTCTGCTGATACTATAATTATGGCTGTGGTTAAGGCAGATGCTTATAGTCATGGTGTTTTACCTGTCAGTAAGACTCTTGTTGAATCAGGGGTAAAGAGATTGGCGGTGGCCCTGCCTGAAGAGGGTCTTGAGCTGCGCGAAGCTGGGTTTTCGTTGCCAATTCAGGTAATGGGTGAGGTTTTACCACCACAGGATGAATTATTACTTGACTATGACCTTATCCCTACTATAGGGAGAATGGATACAGCACTGAGGATTAATACCTTAGCAGAAAAAAAAGGTATTAAAAAAAAGGTGCATATAAAAATAGATACAGGTATGGGGAGGATAGGTGTTTCTGCTGAGATGGCTAATGATTTTATTATGAGTCTATCTCAAATGGATAATCTTGTTATTGAAGGAATAATGACCCACTTTGCTACAGCAGATGAGGCTGATAAGGAATATACCCATCAACAGTGGGAGCTATTTCAACAATTACTGCATGATTTGGCAGAATCAGGATTTATAATACCCCTCAGGCATGCTGCTAATAGTGCGGCACTTATTGATTTGCCTGAGTTTCAATTAAATATGGTAAGACCGGGAATTGCCCTTTATGGGTTACATCCCTCACAGGAGATGCATAAAAAACTTCCCTTTAAACCAGTATTAAGCTGGAAATCAAGGGTAGTATATCTTAAAAACCTTCCCCAGGGTAGTAGTATTAGCTATGGGGCTGCATATATTACCTCCAGGGATAGTAAAATTGCAACAATTCCGCTTGGTTATGCAGATGGATATTCCCGCTTGTTATCAAACAAGGCCCATGTTTTGATTAATGGACAGAAGGCCCCTGTCAGAGGGAAGGTCTGTATGGACCAGTTTATGGTTGATGTAACAGATATTTCTGATGTAAATATTGGTAGTGAAGTAGTTCTTGTAGGAAAACAGGGTAAAGAAGAGATAACAGCCACTGAAATGGCTGAAATTATGGGTACAATTAATTATGAATTTGTTTGTAATATATCAAATAGGGTACCCAGGATCTATCGATAGGTAGGTGATAAAATGCTAAAAAAAGAAGTGATAATTAAGAATAAAACTGGCTTACACGCCAGGCCAGCTGCTGTTTTTGTTGAGGCTGCTGACAGGTTTGAATCAGATGTAGAGATAATATTTGATGGTATAGCTGTAAATGCCAAGAGTATAATTGGGGTATTATCATTAGGGATAGGTAAGGGTGATCAGATAACACTGGTTACTGAAGGTAGTGATGAAAAAGAGGCGTTAGAGTATTTGATAGAGATTATAGAAAATAGTTTTGGTGAAAATGGAGGGGGAGAATATGATACTCTCTGATAAGAAGATTCAGGATTTAGTTGTAGAGAAAAGGATAATAATCGAGCCACTTCTGGACTTTCAGATTCAACCTGCTTCAATTGATCTGCGTCTGGGAACAAGTTTTTTAAAAATAGATGAAAATATGATGGAGGTCATGACTCTGGATAAGGAGATTAATTATGTCAGTATAGAGAGTGATGAAATAGTTCTGCCTCCAAATTCCTTTTTATTAGCTGCAACTATGGAAAACATTGAGTTACCAGCTGATATAACAGCCTTTGTTGAGGGTCGTAGTTCTATCGGTAGAATGGGCTTGTTTATTCAAAATGCTGGTTGGGTTGATCCTGGTTTTAAAGGACAGATAACCCTTGAGTTATATAATGCCAATAGATTGCCCATTAGACTGACCTCAGGTAGGCGTATCTGTCAGCTTGTTCTGGCCCAACTTGACCAGGAGGCAGTTAACCCCTATAAGGGGAAATATTTTGGTCAGAAAAATGCGGTAGGTAGTAGGGTTTTTAGAGACCTGGAAAACAATTGATTTATGAATGGATAATATTACTACTTAATTGTTTCCTTCCTGCATTGACAGTATTTATCACATATTATATACTTAGATAGAGCTGAATTATATAAGTTGTTTTAGTCATATTTAACGAGGTGAAAATATGGCAAAAAAAGATTCTCGCCAGAAGAAAGTGCTCTCAGAAGAAAAGAAGAGGAAAATAGCCCGGGAAATGGTTAAAGGCTATAAAAAAATGGCTGATATTAATCGGGAATTAGCTGAAGAAGGGTTAAGGTCCCATGATGAGACAGATTGATTTACGTCTCATCATTATTTTTTGCGTAGTTTGATGTATATTTATGCTATTTTTAGAAAATATTAATATAGAATACATTATTGCCAAAAAATATTAATATATTATTGACATTAATCAATATATTTCTATATAATGAATATATCAGAGTATATTATGGGGGTGTTTTTCTTGGGTAATTTAAAGCGGGTTATGATCAGTCTACCTAATAACCTTCTCCAGGAAGTAGATGGTTTTGTACAAAAAAGCAGTGGTAACAGGAGTGAGTTTATTAGAGAGGCTATGAAACTCTACTTACAGGAGAAAAGGAGACAGGAAATCCGTGAGCAGATGAGGGCAGGTTACCTGGAAATGAGTGAAATTAATCTTGAGCTGGCTGATGAAGGAATAAAGAGTGAAGCAAATACTTTTCAATTTTATGAAGAGAGATTAGCTGAGTGTGAGTAATATGAATGTTAGTAGAGGTGATGTATTTTATGCTGATTTAAACCCTGTTGTTGGCTCAGAACAGGGGGGAGTCAGACCTGTCCTTGTAATCCAGAATGATATCGGTAACAAATATAGTCCTACAATCATTGTGGCGGCTATTACATCCAAGATTGATAAGGCAAAATTACCCACACATATTGAGATATCTGCTAATAATACCAATCTTGAGAAGGATTCTGTTATACTACTGGAACAGATTAGAACTATAGACAAAAAAAGACTTCAACGGCATGTAACACATCTTAGTAAAGAGATAATTGATAGAGTTGATGAAGCAATTGAAATAAGTCTTGGATTGATAGAACTTTGAGAGAATCCTTAAATGGGTTCTTTTTTTTTGAGATTATTTAAATAGATCTTATCATTATTAACATAGAGCAGCTTTGGAATATTTCTTCTAAAGTAAAGCCTCAGAGAAGACGGTTCTAATAGATGAAAACTTCTCGGAAGTTAAGAATATAGCATAGGAAATGTCCGGGAACAATCATCGATTGGTTTAGGTTTTTTTGCCATTAACTTTGAAGTTATTTTTGTTTTATCCATAAATAACTTCCTTATAAATATATTTTCCTATCTTGGTAATAATATCATAAGAGATTACTTTGCAAGCAGGGAGGTATATAATGGAATTTTTTAAAAAAATATTTAAAAGGAACAAAAAAACAAAGAAAACTGGTTCTGTTTTGTCTATAAGTAAAAATCTAAATAAAAATATAAGCAAGATAAAAGATGATTTTGGACATAGTAGTGACCTTGTAATAAATTATTTCAAATTGGATAAGAATAAAGATTTAATTTGTGCAAATATATATATTGATAGTCTGGTCGATAGAAGTACTATAAACAATTTATCATCAGAACTGACTAAATTAAAATACGAATACTGTAACTCAAAACCTGAGATAAGTTTTGATGTCTTAATGAATTATTTTTCTGGATTAACAGATTCAATAGATAGTTATGATTATGACACCCTTTATGAAAATATATTAGCAGGTAATACTGTTTTTTTAATTGACTGTTATGATAAATTTTTTACAGTATTAACAAAAAATGATGAAGCCCGGTCTGTTACAGAACCTACTTCTCAAACTGTTATAAGAGGGCCTAAAGATGGATTTACAGAAAAAATAAATAAAAATATACAACTTATCAGGGAAAGGATAAGAAATAAAAATTTAAAAATTGAAAATTTATCTATAGGTAGTATAACTAAAACCAGAGTAAGTATAATGTACATTAACAAAATAGCCAGAGACGAAATTGTACAGGAAATAAGAAATAGGCTTGATCAAATAGAAATTGACGGAATACTGGAAAGTGGGTATATTGAGGAATTAATTAAAGATAACCGATATACCATTTTTCCTACTTTTATAAATTCTGAAAAACCTGATTCAATTGTTGGGGCTTTACTTGAAGGCAAGGTGGCAATTTTAATTAATGGAACCCCTTTTGTACTGACAGCACCTGCACTTATGATTGACTTCCTTCACTCGAGTGAAGATTTTTATCATAATTATATTGTATCTTCTATGCTGCGTTTTTTCAGGTTTATTGCTTTTTTTCTTACACTTCTAGTACCGTCACTATATATAGCAATAACATCATTTCATCAGGAAATAATCCCTACGTCATTACTTATCAGTATAGCAGCGCAGCGTGAAGGGGTTCCTTTCCCGGCTTTAGTAGAAGCCCTGCTTATGGAATTAACATTTGAAATAATAAGGGAAGCCGGTATAAGAATGCCCAGGGCTATAGGCCCGGCAATTTCAATTGTAGGGGCTTTAGTACTTGGGGAAGCAGCGGTTAATGCAGGTATTATATCATCGGTTATGGTCATTGTTGTTTCAATTACTGCTATATCAAGCTTTGCTATACCTTATTATGAAATGGCAAATGCAGCAAGGGTAATAAGGTTTATTTTAATGTTTCTGGCGGGATTACTGGGATTATATGGTATATTCATGGGTTTGATTGTCCTGGTACTTCATCTCTGTAATATAAAATCCATAACAGTCCCTTATCTAACACCTATTGCCCCAAAAATAAAAGGTGGATACAAAGATACTATTTTAAGATTTCCAGTATGGGCAATGAAATATAGGCCTAAAGGTATTAGCGGAACAGATACAGCAAGGGTGGATGAACATAATCCTGTAAGCCCAGATCAAAAAGAAGAACCGGAATTAAGGTGATTGATATAACATCAAAAAAGAAATTAGCCATTTTAATTATACTGCCAGTTATTTTTTTGACTGGATGCTGGAGCAGCCATGAAGTAAATACCCTTGCTATTAATATCTGCATTGGTATTGATAAAACGGAAAAAGGGTATTTTATTTCAGAGCAAATTTTAAATCCAAAGGCAATAGCTGCTGAACAAGCAATAAATGAGTCCCCGGTTTATATTTATACCTCAGAAGGAAGGGATATAAGTGAAGTAATCCAGAGACTTACCAAACAATCCGCAAGAAAAATTTACAACGCACACTTAAGAATGGTTGTATTTGGCGAGGATGTTGCAAAAGATGGTATTCAGGATATACTTGATTATTTTATGCGTTCTAGTCAATATCGTACTGACTTTTATTTTGTAATAGCAAAAAATGCAACTGCAAATGAGGTTTTAAGTATTTTAACTCCTATAGAATCAATACCTGGAATAAAAATATATGATTCACTTATATCAGCAAGTGAAAATTGGGCACCTACAAAATCTGTCAGAATTATTGAACTGGTTAATACTATTATTGCAGATGGAATAAACCCAGTACTTACAGGGATTGAGATTACTCCTGGTAAAACTATTTCAGATTCTACAGAGGTCTTGAAAGAAAGTGTTGGAATTAAAAGACTAGTATATTACGGTCTGGGTGTTTTTAAAGATGATAGGCTGGTAGGTTGGTTAGATGAGGTAGGGAGCAAGGGATACAATTATATTACTGGAAATATAAATAAGACAATAGGACATGTAAAATATGGTGATAATGTAAAAATTACAGGTGAAGTTATAAATGCGAAATCGAATGTGAAAGCATCTTTAGTAAACGGTAAGCCCGTTATTGAAGTTAAAATTAAAGTAAAGCAAAATGTTGAAGCGGTAGAAGGTGATTTTGATGTTTCCAAGGAAGAGAATATAGCAATATTTAATAAACTAGCTGAGAAAAAAATAAAATCACACTGTGAAAAGGCAATAAAAAAAGCAAAATATGATTTTGAATCAGATATTTTTGGTTTTGGTGAGGTAATACACAGACAATATCCAAAAGTCTGGGATAAAATTAAAGATAACTGGAATAATGAGTTTGTCAATCTTCCAGTAAAGGTTACTGTTAATGTTAAAATAAATCAGCTGGGAGAAGTTACAAAACCGTTCTTTATAAAGGAGAAAGGGTAAAATGCTTATCTTATCTATTGTAATGACATTGGTATTTAGTACTATATTGTGTATTGTAGAAATACCCAAAATGCTGAAAGAAAGACTCTATAGAGAACTATGGACATTTTCAATATTGCTAGGATTAGGCACAGTACTTGCAATCCTTAAAAGTCTTGATATAGAGATACCTAACCCTTCAGATTTTATAGCCTGGGTATATTCCCCTCTTACCGGGATCATGGAAGGTTTATTAAAATGAGAGAACGAATATGTAAGATAAGAATAACAAATCACCAGATATTTGCCTTAACAGTAGGCCTTACAAATGGATCCGCAATCCTTGTTATTTCAGCTTCAGTAGCGGGCCTGGCAAAGCAGGATTCGTGGATCTCAATGCTGTTTACCATAGTGTTCGGTTTTCTTGAAATATGGCTGATCTGTTTTTTGTGGAACCATTACCCTGGCTTGACATTTGTTGAAATGATAAGACAAATATTTGGGAAATGGTTTGGTTCTGTTATTACAATTGCTTTTCTTTATTTTTGTTTCTTGTCTGATGCCCAAGTAATCTGGTATATTGGTAATTTTATAACTAGCCAGGCTATGCTTGAAACCCCCCCATATATAGTAAATATGATATTTTCTGCAACAATTGTAATTGCCTTACTATACGGACTAGAAGCAATAGCCCGTTCTTATGAGATATTCATCTACATTATTTCATTTTTATTTGTTTTATCAATGATATTCGTTTTACCAAATGCAAGAATAGAGAATTTGCAGCCTGTGTTTGAAGAAGGTTTGATTCCTGTTTTAAAGGGTTCAACCCTTTTGTCCAGCTTTGTTATATTTCCTTTTGTTCTTTTAATTATGATATTTCCGGCCAAGGCTGATAATACATTTAAGGCCATGAAATCATTTGTAAAGGGTTATTTATGGGGGGGGTTTCTACTCTTTACTTCTATTCTTATTTCAGTATTAGTACTTGGAAGTACAATAACTGCAAATATACAGTATCCTGTATTTGTACTTGCCCAGGAGATAAATTTAGCAAATATATTTACAAGACTTGAATTTATTGTTGCAGGTGTATGGATTATTACAGTGTTGACAAAAGGAATATTTTATTTTTATGCAGGGCTTATAGGTCTTGCACAGCTTATAGAACTAAAAGATCATAAAAAAATTATTTTACCACTAGGACTCATTATATTTGTAATGTCGGGGGTTGTATTTCCAGATGCTACTTATCAATCAGCCTGGGATAGTCTTGTCTGGCCCTTTTTTGCAGCAACATTTGGGCTAATATTGCCCATAGTAATGGCAGCTGGTTTTTATATAAAAAAATGGGTATTTAACAGACATAAAGGGTGAGTGCATGGATAAGATAAAAATAACAAATCATCAACTGTTTTCCTTAATAGCTAATGTTGCATTGGGGGGGTCTGTTCTTATTATTTCTGCTTTACTAGTAAGTATAGCAAAACATGACGCCTGGATAACAACATTACTCACTCCTTTGTTTGGTATACCGATAATATGGGTCTACTGGTTTTTAGGCAGTCAATATCCCGCTCTGACATTTTTGGGGATAATAAAAAAAATATTTGGGAAATGGATTGGCTCAATTGTTGCAGCTGCTTATGTATTTTTATGTTTAACAATCAGTTATCATTTGCCTTGGTATATTGGCAATTTTATTAGTTTAGAAGCTATGCCAGAAACACCGGTATATATCATAAATTCATTATTTGTGATAGTAATGGTGATAGCTGTATTATATGGTATAGAAACAATTGCCCGCGCTTCCGAATTATTTATATATTTGGCTTCATTTTTATATATTATAGCGATGATTTTTGTTCTACCAAATGCAAGAATAGAGAATCTGCAGCCGGTATTAGAAAAAGGGATGATTCCAATCTTAAAGAGTTCAGTTTTTTTGTCATCTTTTATAATATTTCCTTTAATTATTTTGATGATGATATATCCCATTAATCTTAGTAATGCATCAAAAGCTAAGAAATCAATTTTTAAAGGTTATTTATGGGCTAGCTTTATAATTTTTATTGTAATCTTTGTTACTATACTGGTATTGGGTGGGATAACTGCTGGGTTGCAGTTTCCGACATATTTACTTGCCAAAGAGATAAATGTTGGTATTATATTTACAAGGTTTGAATTTATAATTGCAATTTCCTGGCTTATTACAGAATTTATAGTCGGCTTAATATTTTTTTATACAGGTGTGATAGGGCTTTCAGAGCTACTTGGGTTAAAAGACCATAAGAGGATAGTTATGCCTTTGGGACTTATTATACTAATAATGTCAGGGGTTGTTTTTCCAGATGTTATCTATCAAATGAATTGGGTTAATCTTGTTTGGCCTCCTTTTATTATGACGTATGGACTAATTCTACCGGTTTTATTACTTTTTGTTTTTTTAATAAAAAAATGGGTATTTAACGGACGTAAAGGGTGAGCGAAAGCAACTTGATAGATTTAAACACTTGACAATAATAGTATATTTAGGTATAATTTATTAACAATAAGATATTTCTAAAAACTATGAACAGGAATAGTAGCTAATTCAGGGTGTTTTAAGCGAGTCAGGGCTGGTGTGAGCTTGGTAAATACCTATTAGTGAAACCCACCTGGGAGTTTAAGGGTTGAATTAAATAAGTATACCTTTCCGGATGTCAGCCGTTATTCTGACAGATAGTAGCAACTTATTATACTATCAATAAATAAGTGGACTTTTTTGTCAAAAAGGATGGTACCGCGAGTTACCCTCGTTCCTAAATGGAATGGGGGTTTTTTTATAAAATAATTGGGTGGATGATTAAAATGGGTAAATATAATCGGATTGTAATAAAGATCGGGAGTAGTTCCCTGACACATAATGGAGGCAAGCTAAATTTGGGGAGAATAGACCGCTTTCTCCGGCAGATGGTTGATTTAAAAAATCAGGGTAAGGAAGTAATCTTTGTTAGTTCTGGTGCTATAGGAGCTGGTATGGCCGAACTTGGTTTAAAGAAAAGGCCTAGTTCTATCCCAGAACAGCAGGGTATTGCTGCTGTTGGTCAGGCTCTTATTATGGGGGTTTATAATAAGTTTCTCAGAGAGTATGGTCAGATAGCCGCCCAGATATTACTTACGGCCAGTGATTTAGAAAATAGAGGGAGGTATTTAAATGCCTACAATACCCTGGAAAGCCTGCTTAGAAAAGGGATTATTCCTATCATTAACGAAAATGATACAGTGGCTACTCAGGAGATTAAATTTGGCGATAATGATACACTTTCTGCCCGGGTAGCGGGTCTAGTTGAAGCAGATTTATTGATAATATTATCTGATATAGAGGGCATGTATAATGGTGATCCGCGTCAGGGTGGAGAAAACCTAAAGTTAATTAATAAGGTCACAGAGATAACCCCTGAATTGAAAAAAATAGCTGGTGGTAATGGTAGCCTTATTGGGACAGGTGGTATGCAGACCAAATTACAGGCAGCAGAAATTAGTATAGAGTCTGGGATAACGATGGTAATTGGACCGGGTTTTCGAAATAATATTATCAATGATATAGTAACTATGTTGGAGGAAGAATCAAACCATAATATTGGGACTACCTTTATACCTACCAGTAATTGTTTGAGTAAAAGGAAACAGTGGCTTTTATATAACCAGGCAGTTAGCGGTTGGATTACTGTTGATTTTGGTGCGGCAGAGGCCCTGCTCTATCAGGGAAAGAGTTTGCTCCCTGGTGGAATAACTAAGGTAAAGGGTAGTTTTAAAAAAGGTGATTCAGTTTTGATTATAGATGAAAGTGGTGAAGAACTGGCTAAGGGATTGGTAAACTATTCATCAGGGGAGGTTGAACTGATTAAGGGATATCACTCCGGGGAAATAGTTTCATTGTTGGGATATGAAAATGGTTCTGATGTGATACACAGGGATAATATGGTTATTAAAGGGGGAATTAAAAATGGGTATCAAAGAAGAAGTACTGGGTCAAGCCAAAAAAGCTAAAAGGGCTGCTGCCAGACTGGCGAGTATATCAACTCAGGTAAAGGATGCTGCCCTGTTAAATATTGCTGATAGGCTTGAAACATCTACTGAAAGGATAATGCTGGAGAACAATAAGGATATGGAAGCAGGAGTACAGTCTGGCTTAACAAGAGCTATGCTGGATAGATTAAAATTAAATGAAGAACGGATTAAAGGTATGGCTGATGGTTTGAGGGAATTAGTTAATCTCAAAGACCCTGTTGGTGATGTAATTAAGATGTGGAAGAGACCTAATGGGCTGCAGATAGGGCAGATGAAGGTTCCCCTTGGTGTTATAGGTATTATCTATGAATCAAGACCTAATGTTACTATTGATGCAGCAGGGCTTTGTCTTAAGGCAGGTAATGCGGTAATATTGCGCGGTGGTTCAGAGGCTATCCATTCCAACAAAGTCCTGGCCCAAATAGCATCTGAAGCGGCAGTAGAAGCTGGTTTACCAGAGGGGGGTGTTCAGCTAATTCAGGTGACTGATCGGGAAGCAGTCAGGGTTTTATTTGAACTAAATGACTACCTTGATGTTCTTATCCCTAGAGGTGGGGCCGGACTTATTAAGAGGGTTGTTAATGAGTCAAAGGTACCGGTTATTGAAACCGGTGTTGGCAACTGTCATATCTATGTAGATTCAGCTGCTGATATTAATATGGCCTTAGATATTACCTTTAATGCCAAAACAAGCCGTCCTGCAGTCTGTAATGCAGCAGAGAGTCTGCTAGTTCACCAGGATATTGCTGAAGAATTTCTACCACAGCTGGCTGAGCTCTTTAATGATAAGGGAGTAGAGATCAGGGGTTGTCAAAGGACCTGCACTTTGCTTTCAGGTGCTAAACAGGCTGAAGAAAGCGATTGGAGTGAAGAATACCTTGATTTCACTATGGCGGTTAAAGTGGTAGGAAGTTTTGATGAAGCCCTAGAACATATAAATAGGTATAGTACCAAACACTCTGAGGCCATTATTACTAATGATTATCAAAAGAGCCAGCGTTTCTTAGAGGAAATAGATGCTGCAGCAGTCTATGTTAATGCTTCAACTCGCTTTACAGATGGTAATCAATTTGGTCTGGGGGCTGAGATTGGTATTAGTACCCAGAAACTCCATGCTAGAGGTCCGATGGGTCTTAATGAACTTACTACTATAAAATATATTGTACGTGGCCAGGGTCAGATCAGGGAGTAGTGATAGAGAGTGAGCAAATTAGCCATTATTGGTTTAGGGAAGATGGGAACATCCTTACTGGAAGGAATAATTGAAAGTGGTAGTTATTCGGCAGATAAAATTATTGTTTCAGACATTAAGCTTGATAATGATAAACTAGAGGGAAAATATCAGGGTATTAAGATGACTACTGATAATAAGGAGGCTGTTAAAGGTGTAGATGTAGTCTTGCTGGCTGTCAAACCCCAGGTGATGGCTGCTGTACTGGATAATATAAAAAATAGTTTGGCAAACAAATTATTAATTACAATAGCAGCCGGTCTTTCCCTGGCCAGCTATCAAAAGACAGTACCTGATTCATGTCGAATTATCAGGGTAATGCCCAATACACCCTCACTGGTTAAAGAGGGGATTTCTGCTTTTACAGCAAGTGAAAATGCTAGCAAAGAAGATTTGAAACAGGTAAAAAGCCTGCTGAAAGGTGTAGGTGAAATAGTTGAGGTAAAAGAAGAACTGATGGATGCTGTCACAGGATTAAGTGGCAGTGGGCCTGCTTATATATATATGGTTATAGAGGCCCTGGCAGACGGTGGGGTATTGATGGGATTACCCAGGGAATTATCTCAGAAACTGGCTGCTCAGACTGTATTAGGGGCTGCCAGGATGGTAATAGAGACCGGTCAACACCCAGGTGAATTAAAGGATATGGTGACTTCCCCTGGAGGTACTACTATAAGGGCTGTAGAGGTTCTGGAGGAAAAGGGCCTGAGGGGTAGTATGATTCAGGCAGTAAAAGCAGCTGCTGAGAGGTCAAAAGAACTTAATAATTAATAAAAGTGTGTGTTCTAAAAGATATATAATCCCCTGCGGGTATATACTGATACTTTTCGAACAGACTCTAAAAGTTTGATGATTATATTGTTTAATTTAAATAGATACTTGTAAATATCTTAGCATTGTTAAAACGGCTGTTTTTATAAAACAGCCGTTTTAAATATTTCCAAGAATTTTATGGTATTATAGAGGAATTTATATATAAATTATAGAATTAATTTAAATAGTATTATTTTTATTACAATTTTAAAAAGATTATATAGGAGGGATGGATAGCTTTGCTGTACATATTAAAAAGGGCAAATTTTATCTTTTTACTGCTGTGTTTACTGGTATTATTATTTTTAGTGTCTGATTCTTTAAGGGCGGCAGCTGATAATAAACCATTAACTATAGCTTTTGTACCGCGCTCCCTTGATAATCCAATTTTTCTGGATACTTTTGAAGAAGCCCAGGAAAAGGCCCATGAACTGGGTGTTAGATTAGAATGGGTTGCTCCTTTTACTTTTTCTAACAGTGAACAGGTTGAAGTAATTGAAAATTTGATCAGGAGAAAAGTTGATGGAATGGTTTTAAGTGTTGATGATATTAAACCAATCCGTCAGGTTATTAGTAAGGCTATCAGGGCTGGAATACCGGTTGCTACCTTTGATGCAGATAGTCCGGGGAGTGAGAGGCTTTTTTATATAGGTATTGATAATACCAAAGCCGGCTTCGCTATTGGACAGGCCTTAGTTGATGTTGTAAAAAAGAGGGGACTGGCTGATCAAGAGCTAAATACGATGATCATGACTGGTGCCCGTGATGCTCTGAATTTACAGGAAAGAATCCGTGGCTTTAAAGAGGCTATTGCAGGGGAAATCAACTTAAATATCAGAGCTGTACTTGAAAATCAGGATAATATCAAGATTTCTATTGAGCTTACTGAAGACTATGTTAAAAACCATCCAGAACTTGATGTTATCTTTTTTGTTGGTGGCTGGCCGTTTTATGTTCCAGCTGAGGCCATGATTAATTTCCAGCACTGGGCTCAAAAAGGTGGTATTGCTGTTGGGATAGATATATTTTATGATGCTTTATTATTACAAAAAGAGGGTTTGATTCAATATCTGGTAGGTCAGGACCTGGGAGCTATGGGTTCACAAGGGCTAGAGTATATGGTTGATTATATTAAACATAATAAGCGGCCGCCTATTTTTATAGAAACAGGTCTTAACCATGCTGGGAATGATAATTTAGAACACCTGCTTGAGGTCTATAAACCCTGGCGGGTTAAATAGTGTTTTACTATAAATTACATGTAAACTAAAAGGTGTGTTAGTATTGGGGAAAGCAAAAAATTATTTTAAACAGATGTTTAAAAAAATAGAGATTCATACAATTAGAACTAAACTGATTATATCCTTCCTATTGATTGGTCTTGTTCCCTTGATTATCTTTGCCCTTTTTTCCTATAAAATCTATTTTGGTGTTATAACTGAAAGAACCAGTGCCTATTCCCAGGAAGTAGTGAGCAGGATGAAAAGGGATATAGACACTTACTTTAATGATATAGAGAAATTTTTGACCAGGGAACAGGATTTCTATATAAATCAGTTTATCAAACTGACCCAGATTCATGACTTTGCTAATAACCGCAAATATACCTTTAGAATCTGGGAGGACTTTAATAATTTACGGTATATGAAACCCGGATTGGAGGATATTGCGCTGACCTTTAGTAATGGAAAACGAATTAGTTGTTATGGTCTATACTATATAGATATTGAAGCAATTAATTATGCCCTGGCAGATGGGCTAAAGGAGAGTGGTATTGCGATAACCAGTCCTCATACCAATTTTTCCCGGAAAGATGTAGTATCAATATTAAGGCCTTACTACCCTGATGATGCAGAGGCCAGGGTATTAATTAGTGCTGATATAAATATTGATATGCTTGCCGACATTACAAATGTAAAACTAGGAGAAAAGGGGTATGTTTTTATTGCTGATGGAGATGGCAATATTATTTATCACCCTGACAGGGATCTGATTGGGCAAAAGAGTAGTTTTTATAAATTGAATAAGTCCGGTAAGTACAGTTATATAGCAGATGATAATAAATATATCTTAAATACTGCAAAATCCCTTGTTACTGGTTGGAATATTGTCAGTGTTGCTTATGCCAGTGAGGTTGAGGCTGAATTAAACCAGTTAAAAAAGATTACAATTCTAATCAGTGGGTTAATATTATTTGTAATAATACTGTTAACAATGTATTTATCTTATGCCCTTTCACATCCTATTAGGGAGTTGGAAGAAGTAACCCAGCAGGCAGCCAATAATGACCTTTCTGTTAAGATAGAAACTCAGAGTAAGGATGAGATTGCTCAGTTGGGCAAGAGTTTTAATAAAATGATCAGCAAAATTAAGAAATTGATGGAAGAAAATATTGCTGAACAGAAACTACTGAGGGAACTTGAGATGGAGAGCCTGGATAATCAAATCAAACCCCATTTTATATATAATACCCTGGATTTAATAATCGGTCAGCTTGAAAATAATAATAGTAATAAGGCTACCAGACTTATTGAGGCTTTGGGTAATTTCTTCAGGCTTAGTTTAAGCCACGGCAAAGAAATGGTCAAGATTGTCAGTGAAGTTGAACACGTTAAAAACTACCTTTATATTCAGAAACTTCGCCAAGGAGAAAAATATGAGTATATTATTGATATAAAAGACCTGGAGATTAGGAATAAGTATATTCCAAGATTATTACTTCAGCCTCTGGTAGAAAATGCTATTTATCACGGCATCTTGAAGTCGGAGAAAAAGGGATTAATAATTGTAAAGGGTTATTTGGAAGGTGATACAATATATTTTGAAGTAATAGATAATGGAATGGGTATGGAGGAGTCAAAAATTAAAGAGATAAATCAAATATTACAGGGGCTTAAAGAACCCATAAATGAAAAACAATATTTTGGTTTGAGGAATGTTAATCAAAGAATAAAACTAAAATTTGGGGAGGGGTATGGCTTGTTTGTAAGTGGTGAAATAGGTGTTAAAACCCGGATGATTATTAAGTTGCCATACAGACAGCAGGGTGGTTATGATGTTTAAAATTCTTATAATTGAAGATGAAAAACCATTATTAGATAAGATGGTTAATAATATTAACTGGCAGAAACATGGATATCAAATTTTTCAGGCAGTAAATGGTTTAGAGGCATTATCAATCCTACAGGATGAAGATATTGATATTCTGGTAACTGATATCCAGATGCCTGGTTTAAATGGTATCGAATTAGTAAATAAACTCAGGGAAGACTATAGAGATATTAAGGTGTTAATAATTTCTGGTCATGCAGAATTTGAATATGCACAGCAGTTGATCCGTCTGGGAGTAAATGAGTACCTTTTAAAACCCTTCCGTTCACAACGTTTATTAGAGGCAGTAAATGAAATCAGGGATGGTATTTCCAGGGAAAATAAAGACAAAGAAGAGTTAGCCAGTTTAAGGAATGAGCTATCAGTCTACTTAAATAAAAATGTCAGGAATGATACATTAAACTGGTTAACTGATGATAAGTTTTTTGAAAATCAATCTATTATCATTAATAATAATCAGCTATATCAACTTATAAAAAGCGGTAGTGAAGAAGAGCTACTGAAGGAAGTAGATCATATTTTAAAGCATATAGGAGGGCTTAAGGGTGACAGGCAGGGGTTATTTATTTTGCTAAATAATCTTGTCTTGTTTACATTTCAGGCTCTGAAGGAGTTAGGATATGATTATCAGGATATGATTAAAAAGATTGATAATGTCTATTTAGAGAAGGTTATTAACGGAGATAATCTTTTAGACCTAGAAAAATGGCTTAAGGATTTTTTTCTAGATGTAAATAGTATGGTTACCTGTCCTAAGAACAATCAGAATGAAATATTGATTGAAGAGGTAAAAGAACATATTAAAAAAAATTATCAAGAAGGTATAACCCTGACCGAGCTGTCCCAACACTTTAATGTAAGTAGTGGGTATTTAAGTAAGCTATTTTTAGATTATGTTGGTGAGAATTTTACAGATTATTTAAATATGATCAGGGTTAATAAAGCAAAGGAGTTATTAAAGACAACTGATAAGAAAATCTATCAAATAGCAGATGAAATTGGTTTTAATGATTCATTTTACTTCAGTTCCTGGTTTAAAAGACTTGTAGGTGTTACCCCTACAACATATAGGGATAATCTTGAATTTTTGTAATTTATCACCTTTTACTTTGTTACAGCTTATGTGTAAATCAAGAAGGGGTGTGTGGAATGGCAAAGTTGATAAAAAAAATAAAAAAGCCGCTTTTATTTAAGTGTTTTTATTATGGCTATGGATGAATCGGGAGTGGGTAAGGGGAACTGTCTCTTAATATGAAACAAAATTGTTGAGAAAATACGTAGAGTAGAGTTGTTTTTTGCAGGAGTATTTATAAAGATGAAGAATTATATTGTAAATAATTTATTTGGAGGGGTAAATATGCATAATTTAGTAATCCTTGCTATCTTCTTTGCGGGTTTAGGTGTTTTTTTTGTTGGTATTCTCTATATAAAAAAATAAATATGTTAAAGAAAAAACGAGTAGATAGTATAATAAAATCTGAAGCTAGAGGGAAATTTTCATAAAATTTATGTATATAGGAGTACCTAAAAAAATATCAAAGGGTTTAAAAAAATATTAAATTGTAATTATTCAGATAACAGTATATAATTTATCTAGATAATTTTACTTTTTAGGAAGTATAAGTTTATAAAAGAGTGCTCTTATATTCAATCTGTCTTGCTGATCAATATTTTTAAAAATATTTTTAATATTAACTATAAATAGATATAATTGTGGATTATTTCAAGCAATACCCTCAGTTGAAATTAAAATTTAAGTGTTAAAACAAGTGTTAAAATAATATGATATAGATATGGTAGTAAGATTATCAATCTTAAAAGAAAGGAGGCTAGTTTATTAAGAATCAAGCAAAACAGCAAAAAAAATTAATTAAAATAAGAATACTAAGGAGTGTATGATAAAAATGAAAAAAAGTATAACAATTTTAATGATTCTGGCTCTGGTATTAACGATGACAACCGCAGTTTTTGCTGCTAAAGGGAAAATTGGGGTTGCAATGCCCACTCAAAGTCTGCAGCGTTGGAATCAAGATGGTGCTAACATGAAAGCCCAATTGGAAGAGGCTGGTTATACTGTTGATCTTCAGTATGCTAACAATAATGTCGCTACTCAGATCTCTCAGCTTGAAAATATGATCTTGGGTGGTGCTGATGTACTCGTTATAGCCTCCATCGATGGTAGTGCTCTGGGTACCGTTCTTGAAACTGCCAAATTAGAAGGAATCCCTGTGATTGCTTATGACCGTCTAATCATGGAAACAGATGCTGTTTCCTATTACGCTACCTTTGACAACTATATGGTTGGAACCATTCAGGGTGAATATCTTGAAGATGCTTTAAATCTGGAAAATCGTTCGGCCGATGATCCTGCTTATATCGAAATCTTCGGTGGTGCTCCTGACGACAACAATGCTCGTTACTTCTTTAACGGTGCTTGGGATGTGATCAAACCTTATGTTAAGAGCGGTGTAGTTGTAGTTCCTTCAGGACAGACTGAGTTTGAACAGATTGCTACCATGAATTGGTCTTCCGCAAATGCCCAGACCCGTATGGACAACCTGATTGCTGCTCATTACTCAGCAGGTCAGGAACTTGATGCAGTTCTCTGCTCTAATGACTCAACAGCTCTGGGTGTTACCAACTCATTGCTAGGTGCAGGATTTGAAAAGGACAATTTCCCTGTTATTACAGGTCAAGATTGTGATATAGCCAACACCAAAAACATCATTGCCGGTTATCAGTCTATGTCCATCTTCAAAGATACCCGTACACTGGCTGCACAGGTTGTTGAAATGGTAAAGGCTATCAGAAATAACGAAGAACCGGAAATCAACAACACCAGTGACTATGATAACGGCACAGGTATTATCCCAACCTATCTATGTGAACCAGTATTTGCTGACATTAACAATTACAAAGAATTGTTAATTGACAGTGGTTATTATACCTCTGAGCAGTTGGGCCTCTAATTATAGAATAACATGCTGTGGCAGATGGGTAATCTCTATCCATCTGCTATTTTTGTAAGGAGGGTATAAAAATGACAAAGACATTACTGGAAATGCGCTCCATTACCAAAGAGTTTCCTGGTGTGAAGGCACTGGATAATGTTAATATTGCTGTTCAGGAAGGTGAGATTCACGGTATTGTTGGAGAAAACGGTGCAGGAAAGTCTACCTTGATGAATGTATTGAGTGGAGTTTATCCATATGGTTCATATTCAGGTGACATCTACTATGATGGTAAGGAATGCGGTTTTCAGGGCATCAAGGATTCAGAAAGTCTGGGAATTGTTATTATCCATCAGGAATTAGCTCTTGTTCCCTATTTATCGATTGGAGAAAACATGTTTCTAGGTAACGAACAGCAACAAAATGGTGTCATTGACTGGGATCAGACCTATAAAAAAGCTAAAAAATACATGCGCATGGTAGGTCTAAAGGAAAATCCCCATATGCAGATTAAAGATATAGGTGTCGGTAAACAGCAGTTGGTCGAAATCGCAAAGGCACTAGCCAAGAATGTACGTTTATTAATATTAGATGAACCGACCTCTTCCCTCAATGAACAGGAGGCACAACACATTCTTGACCTAATACTAAAACTACGTCGTGAAGAAGGTATTAGCTCTATTGTTATATCACATAAATTACATGAAATCGCCTATTGTGCCGACAGGATAACGGTTATTCGTGATGGCTGTACTGTTGAGACCCTTGATAATAAGACCGATGATGTGTCAGAAGAAAGAATTATCCGAGGTATGGTAGGCAGAGAGATGACAGAACGTTATCCATCTAGACCTGACAAAATACGTGATGAAGTGGCTTTTGAAGTGAAAAACTGGTCAGTTAGCCATGAACTATATCCAGAACGCAAAGTCGTAGATGATGTATCCTTTAAAGTGCATAAGGGTGAAGTAGTAGGTATTTATGGTTTGATCGGCTCGGGCCGCACAGAATTGGCCATGTCTATTTTCGGTCAGGCCTATGGAACCAATACTTCCGGTACGGTTATAAAAGAAGGAAAAATTCTGGATATGACTTCTGTACCTGAAGCTATTTCACATAATCTGGCCTATGTTACTGAAGATCGTAAAGAGAGTGGTATACTGTTGGGTAGCAGCATCAAACACAATATTACACTGCCGAGAATGGATTATGTAACTGAACACGGCCGAATCGATAAGGATCTTGAAAGGCAAGTCGCTAATAAATATCGAAAGGATCTAAATATAAAGGCACCTAATGTTGAGCAATATGTAAGTAATTTATCGGGAGGTAATCAACAAAAGGTGCTTTTAGGAAAATGGATCTATTCCAGGCCTGATGTTCTGCTTCTGGATGAACCAACTCGTGGTGTAGATGTAGGAGCAAAATATGAAATCTATGAAATAATAAATGAACTGGCCGAAGAAGGAAAAGCAATTTTGCTCATATCATCCGAACTAACAGAGATCCTGGGGATGTGTGATCGCATCTATGTAATGAACGAAGGTAAAATAATTGATGAACTCCTCCAATCGGAGGCGACTCAGGAAGGTATCATGAATTCTATCATACAAGCAAGTAAAGGGGAGGTCGAGTATGAACTGGACTACAATTCGCAATAACCTGAAACAATATATGTTGCTTTTCGTATTATTGGGTATTATTGTACTTTTTCAAGTCTTGACTAATGGCATATTGCTTAAGCCAATGAATGTATCTAATCTTATTTTCCAGAATGCCTATGTGGTCATTTTAGCCACTGGTATGCTGCTTTGCATACTGACAGGAGGTAACATTGACCTGTCGGTAGGCTCTGTGTGTGCCCTGATAGGTGCTTGTGCAGGCACATTTATCATCTCCTGGGGATGGAATCCTCATCTTTCCATTCTTTTATCCTTACTAATTGGTATCGGTATTGGTGTATGGCAGGGTTTCTGGATTGCTTATGTAAGGATTCCCGCTTTTATAGTAACATTGGCTGGAATGCTTATATTCAGGGGATTAACTCTAATTGTGTTGAATGGCCTGACACTGGCTCCTTTCCCTTCCGAATATCGTGCTTATTCTGCAGGATTTATTCCTGATTTATTTGAAAATATGCATCTGTTTGGTGTGAGGAATAGCACATCATTAGTAATAGGTATAATACTCGCTATAGCATTTAGTATCTATCAAATATACAGTTATAACTCTCGTAAGAACAAGGGATATTCTGTAGAGAGTCTCTTGAATATGGGATTCAGACTGACAATCATTGCAGTTGCTATCATATGGGTATTTTATATACTGGCAAATTACCGCGGTGTTCCGATGGTATTTATAATTCTTGGAATCATACTGATAGTTTACAGTTATTTCACTTCTTCTACGGTACCAGGCCGTCATATTTATGCTCTGGGGGGTAATGAAAAGGCTGCACGTTTGTCCGGTGTTAAAACCAGGAAATTACTTTTCCTTGTCTATGTTAATATGGCTTTTCTAGCTTCTATTGCCGGAATTGTGTTTTCTACACGTTTAAATTCTGCATCACCGCAAGCAGGTCAATTATTTGAGTTAGATGCAATTGGCGCCTGTTTTATAGGTGGTGCAAGTGCTACTGGTGGTATAGGTACCATAAGCGGTGCACTGATCGGAGCTATGACTATGGGTATATTAAACAACGGAATGTCCATCATGGGGGTCAGTTCAAATGTACAGCAAGTAGTCAAGGGTCTTGTCTTACTGGCTGCCGTTGCCTTTGACGTCATAAGCAAACAGAATATTAGATTTAATTTTCTGTCAAAACTTCGCCGGAAAGGAAATAAGCATCATAACATTGATGAACAAAAGAGTAGTACTAGCTAAGTATATGGATATTTTGCCGGCATTCCAAAAACTAATAAAACTTTGTTGTAATGTAAAATACTACTGCAGTACTACTACAGTAGTATTTTTTATGTAGAAGTATCATTTTATTTAAAATAAATTTGAGTCATAAGGTTTTAAATATTATTTTGTTCTAAGTAGGTAGCTTGTCCATCTATTGTTTATAGGTGCACATTCACCTGGGTTCTAGCATATAGATTATATACTAAAACCAGGCAGGGTACTAAAACCATGCCATCCTATAGAAAATATAGGATGATTAATTATATTTATTTATAAATTTATTTTGCTATTAGAAATTAAAATAATTATTGACATTATGAATCCCATTCATTATAATATTATATGAATGGGATTCATATAATGTTATTGCATAATTTATGGGGAGTGGGATTATGCCTAAAAAAATTAAGAATCTAAGGGGAAAGATTATTGACAGTTCTCTAAAGCTTTTTAAGGAAAATTCATATCAAGATGTATGTATGAAGAGTATTGCTGATGAACTTGGGATTGCTGTAGGGACTATTTATAATTATTTTCCTACTAAATGGGATTTATTTTTAAAAATTTTTGAAGAAAACTGGGATATGATATATCATAAACTATCTCATGAAACAAATAACATAAAAAAAGAATATCTTAAAACATTTTTTACAATTTTATATAAAGAAATGTGTAGAAATAAAGTAATTGTAAAAAAAATATTTAGGTATATCCATGAAAATAATGATTTACATAAAGATAAGAAAAATGCAATAGATAAAATAAGGTTTAATGAAATTATTTTTACTAAAGTATATAATTTATTTTTAATTAATTTTAAACGTGATTATAGTGAGGTTTGTATAGATCTTTATCAAGAGGAATTAAAAAAGTTATTTATTATTATTCAGACCTCTATACCAACTCTCCTTAAATTTTATGCTAAAAATCAAGAAGCAAACATTCAATTTATCCTTGATCTGCTACAGTCATATACTGAAAATAACATATTGTAAATAAATCAAATTAATTTATGGAGGTTTTTAAATGTATAAAGATAAAAAGACCAGAATGATGGCAGAAGAAACAATACCTAAAGTACTAAGCAATATGTCCATACCTGCAATTATTGGTATGTTAGTTACAGCTGTTTATAATTTAGTGGATACGGTATTTGTCGGTAGATTAGGAATATTATCGATTGGTGCTGTTACTGTAGTTTTTCCTATTTTTATGTTATTATCAGCCTTTGGTATGACCTTTGGTATGGGTTCAGCATCCTATATCTCCAGATTGCTTGGTGAAGATAAGAAAAACATGGCTAATAAAGTGGTTTCTACCTCATTTATTATGACCAGTGTTTTTGGAATATTTCTGGCAGCCCTGGGATACATTTTTTTAGAAGCTATTGTTAAGGTTTTTGGTGCAACTGATACTATATTACCATATGCTATGGAATATGGTAGTATTATTATTCTTGGAACAATATTTACAATAAACAATATGAATTTGAATAGTATGGTCAGGGCCGAGGGGAATGCTAAAATGAGTATGTTTGCTATGGCTATTGGAGCTGGCTTGAATATTATTCTTGATCCTATTTTTATTTTTGTTTTAAACATGGGGGTTGCCGGGGCTGCTCTGGCAACAGTATTAGCCCAGGCTGTATCTACCATAATATTATTATATTATTATTTCAGCGGCAGGAGTATTTTAGAAATAAATTTAAGGGATTTTTCTCCTTCAGTTAAAATTTTTACTGAAATTATTAAAATGGGTCTCCCAACTCTAATGCGCCAGGTTTTAATAAGTATAGCCATGGCCCTTTTGAATAATACTGCCGGGTATTATAATGATATATATGTAGCGGCTATTGGTATTATAAACAGGGTGTTTTCGTTACCCTTAATGGTTGTATTAGGATTTGGACAGGCCTTTCAACCGGTGGCGGGTTTTAATTATGGGGCTATATTGTTTGACCGTTTACTGGAATCTATCCGGATTACGATTAAAAGAACAACAATATTTTGTGTGATAATGACAATTATCTTTATTGTTTTTAGCAGACAGTTAATTAGTATATTTTCTAAGGATACAGCAGTAATTGAAATTGCTGCTGTTGGCTTAAAATACTTTTCAACTATGCTCCCAGTACTTGGTTTAAATGTAACTGCCAGTATGCTTTATCAGGCAATGGGTAAAGCTGTTCCAGCGGGTTTTTTATCATTGTCCAGACAGGGTATCTTTTTTATACCGACTTTAATTATTCTTTCTTATTTAGTAGGAGTAAAATCTATATTTTTAGCCCAACCCCTGGCTGATTTTTTAACTTTCCTTGTCTCAATGTTTTTATTAATAAGGACGTATAAAAATCTAGAAGAAAAAAGAAAAAATGTCACTAGAGAAGATGTGTCTGCTGAATTAGTGTAAACTTTAAAGATGTGGAGAAAACATATTTAAAAACTAATAAATTATAGACCGCTTATTTCTTTAATAATTGAATAGGTGGTTTTTTACATAATTACCTTCCTATAATTATAAAATAAATATAAGTATTTTAGAAGGCGGGTAAAAATTATGGTTAAACAAAATATTTCTCTTTTTCTGGGGGCGGGTGCTTCTGCTGCAGCTGGGATGCCTTCAACTGATGATATAACAAAAAGGATAATGTCAGGAAAGGGAGTAATATATGATCAGGGCTTTAATCAAGACCGGGGTCGTTTTTATATTAGAAAACATAAAAACCCTGATAGCTGTGTTAATAATATAATTAGGTTTTTAAGTATAATAAAAAGAGAAATTACAGTTTTTTTTAATAAGTCAAATATAAGCTATGAGGATCTCTATTATGTAGTAAGACAGATTAAGGATTTTACCAGTGAATATGAAAACCCGATTGTGGTTTTTTTTGTGGAAAAAATAAAACCACTTGTTAAAAAAGAACTTAATTTTGCTAAAAAAGGTTTTTCCTGGACAATAGCCAAACTGGCCAGTTATAGCGTTGCTTACATTGCTGATGTAGTTACAGACCTACTCTCTCATAAACCTGCTAATTTAGATTATCTTTCCTTTATTAAGGAGCTTATTGAGGATGCTAATGTAGGTTCAATTAATATTTTCACCCTAAATCATGATACTGTACTGGAACATTATTTTAGTAAAAACAAGCTGCCATATGTTGATGGTTTTGCTGATGAAAGTGGGATAAGGCACTGGCAGCCGGGGTCTTTAATAGATGATTCTGGGAGACTTAGACTCCTTAAACTACACGGCTCTGTTAACTGGTACAGGTATAAACAGGGTAATAAAGAATTCTATGGTTCCAGGGACTTGGATAATCAGGAAAAAATGACTAATATAGAACAGATTGGGGTTAGACCTCTTATTCTAACCGGTAGGATAAATAAGATATTGGAATACCACCGCAGTATCTATGTTGACGTTCATTATAGTTTTTACCGCCTGCTCCCCAGTGTGGATAGTTTAATTATAGCTGGTTATAGTTTTGGTGATCAAGGGATAAATTCCTGGATTATCAACTGGATGAATGAGACAGCAAAACATAAGATCCTTCTGCTTGGACCAGATACTGTAAATTGTATTAAATATGCCCGCAAAGGAATCAGGGATAACTGGTATCTTTGGGAAAAGCAAAAAAAAGCATATAATATCTCAATACCAGTTGAATCATTTAGCTGGCAGGATTATTCTCAATTGTTGTTTTAAACTCCCTTCGGTCAAACAGAAAAACGGCCTTTTTCCTAATCGGTTATACTCAAGCCTGCAACCTTAATTTTCTTGTATGGTTTGTTTAAATAGGGAGTTCCCTAGGTGCTCCGTTTTAAGTGGCTCTTTCATGTAATTATGCAAGACAAAGGTAATTATGAAAGAACTTTAAATAATAAAAAAGAAGGATTTTTTTCTTGTTTTAGAGAAAATAATGATATGTAATCAACAGGGGGGAATATATGTGGAAAAATTATCATTAAAAGTTTTACCGAAAAGGTTGGCAGTTTGTAGTGTGGATAAAGATCGGCCAATACCAAAGTGGGTATTAGAAAGCCGTGATTTTTATTCAATAACTAGAACCAGGAATGAATTATCAATAGTATCTGCTGAAGAATCTGTTCCAGTTGGGGTAAAGTCAGAAAAGGGTTGGGCGGCAATTGAAGTTGAGGGCCCCCTGGGGTTTGATCTTATCGGGATCGTTTCTTCACTGACTACAGTACTGGCAGAAAATGAGATTAGTGTATTTGTCCTCTCTACCTATAATACAGACTATATCTTAATTAAAGAGGAAAACCTTAAGACAGCAAAGACTGTTTTAAGTAAGTTTTATTTGGTAAGTTAAATAAAACAGCTGTGTTTAACAGGGTATTTGAGGATTTTTAAGGATATAATATAAAAAATGAGGAGAGTGAAGGGGATTGTTAACAGATTTAATTAAAGATGGTTTTGGTCAGGAAGAAGACCTTAATTGTGCTGAGACAATTTTATATGGGGCTAATAAGGCCTATGACCTTGGTTTGTCCAGGAATGCCCTGAAACTAGCTGCTGCCTTTGGTGGGGGCATGGCCATAGAAGATAAATGTGGTGCTTTAACAGCTGCTCTGATGGTAATGGGGAATCTCTTTGTTGAAGAAAGGGCTCATGAGAGCTCCAGAATAAAGGAACTTAGTAAGGAGTTTTTTAGTATTTATGAAAGAGAGATGGGCTCTATTGATTGTGCCCCTTTAAAAGAGAGCTACCGTAATGATGAGATTAAGTGCTATAAGGTAATATTGAAATCAGCTGAAATTTTGGATATGATAGTAAAAAGGGAGACAGCTTAAGTGGAAAATATGAGGTGAAGTATATGGAGCAGACAATATTTCAATTTAGGAGTAAGACAGCAAAAGAGACTTTTTTCCTTGGGGAAATAATTGGTCACTTAATAGAAAGAGAGCAGGTGATTCTTTTATCAGGAGACCTGGGTGTAGGTAAGACAGTTTTTGTACAGGGGATTGCCAGTGGAATGGGGATCATTGATGATGTCAGTAGTCCCACTTATACCCTGGTTAATGAATATAGTGGTGAACTTCCTTTGTATCATATGGATTTTTACCGCCTTGAAGATGAGACAGACCTACTGGACCTGGGGTTTGAGGATTACCTGGATAGGAAGGGGATAATTATTATTGAATGGCCGGAGCTGGCCTATGGTTTTTTGTCTCCTGATTATATTTATGTTAAAATAGATAGACTAGCAGATGATGCAAGAGAAATTACCCTTGAAGCAGAGGGTGTTAGGAGCAAAAAATTAATTGAAGGGATTAAAAAAAATGTTAGTATTAGGGATTGATACTAGCAGTCCGGTAGCTGCTATTGCTTTAGTAGGAGAACATGGTCTGCTTGCTGAGATAAATATAGAGTTGATACACCGCCATAGTGAACGCCTTATTCCCAATATTGATTATTTATTTAAAGAGACAAATTATTCTATTGATGAACTGACCGGTCTGGCGGTTGGCCTTGGCCCGGGTTCTTTTACCGGGCTGAGAATTGGTTTAAGTACGATTAAGACATTTGCCCAGGTGAGAAAATTACCTGTGAAAGGTTTATCTACCCTTGATATAATGGCCTATGGGGCCCAGGCTTGTGAGGGTATGATTCTTCCCCTACTTGATGCTAGACGTGAACGGGTGTACTGTGCAATGTATGATAGCTGGAATAAGGATATTAAAAAGGTAAAGATATGGGGGGATAGTGCTTTATCTGTTACTGAGCTGATTGAACGTTTAAAGGGAGTTGCTGATTCTAAAAAAATATATGTAATGGGTAATGGTTTCGTACAGTATCAGGAGGTATTTAATAATGCTTCACTGGAACTAATCCCACTATCTTTTGTTTTGAATTATCCTCAGGGGGGATTGGTAGCTGAACTCGGTGCATATTATCTTAAGAAAGGTCTGGATGATGGCTATTTGGCTATCAAACCCAACTACCTTAAAAGGCCTCAGGCGGAAATAAACTGGTATAAAAAAGAATCCAGGTGAATGAAATGTATATAGAGATAGTTTCGATGAAGGAGACACACCTTGATGATGTCTTAAGAATAGAGGAGGATTCTTTTCCAGACCCATGGTCACTCAGGTCTTTCTGCAGGGAGATTAAGGAAAACCCTTATGCCCATTATTTTGTAGCTTTAAATAGCAGTAAAGTTATTGGCTATATAGGTGGCTGGGTTATTATTGATGAATTACATATAACCAATTTAGCAGTTGACCCCTTATATAGGAGGAAGGGTATAGCCCGAAAATTGTTAAATAGACTTGTTGTCAGGGCAAAACAGGAAGGAAGCCTCAGGGTAACACTGGAGGTTAGGGTAAGTAATAGTTCTGCTATAGCCCTCTACAAAAAATATGGCTTTATCCCTGTTGGATGTAGGCCTAAATATTATACTAATGACCATGAAGATGCCCTTATTATGTGGAAGGAGATTATTGATGAAGGAGAATGATGTGTTAATACTGGCAGTAGAATCGTCGTGTGATGAAACTGCTGCAGCAGTTGTGAAAAATGGCCTTGATGTTTTGTCAAATATTGTGGCTTCACAGATTGATTTACACAGGAAATATGGTGGAGTAGTACCTGAGATTGCTTCCCGTAAGCATCTGGAACTTATTAATCCAGTTATTGAAGAGGCTTTGCAGACTGCCAGGGTTACTTATGATCAGATAGATGGAGTAGCGGCTACCTACGGTCCTGGTCTAGTAGGTGGTTTGTTGGTAGGTCTATCAGCTGCTAAAGCTCTGGCCTATGTCCTTCATAAGCCATTTATTGGGGTTAATCATATTGCCGGACATATCTATGCCAATTTTATTTCCAACCCGCAGATAGAGCCCCCAGTAGTCTGTTTGACTATTTCTGGTGGTCATACTGACCTTCTTTATTTTAAGGAATTAGGGGATTATCAAATACTTGGACGCAGCAGAGATGATGCCGCTGGTGAGGCCTTTGATAAAATTGCCAGGGTACTGGAGATAGGATACCCGGGAGGCCCGGCTGTTGAAAAGATTAGTAAAGAAGGAGACCCGGTGGCAGTTGATTTTCCGCGTCCTTTTATTAATGAAGACAACTATGATTTTAGTTTCAGTGGTTTAAAAACCGCTGTTATAAATTATATTCACAATCAAAAACAAAAAGGGAAAAAACTGCATATTCCAGATATAGCTGCCAGTTTTCAGCAGGCCGTAATAGATGTCCTGCTTAATAAAGTTATGAAGGCTGTTCAGGAACGGGAGGTAAAAAGTGTTATCCTCTCTGGTGGGGTTGCAGCAAATAAAACCCTGCGTCAGCAGTTGTCTATGGCTCTTGCTGAGAAAGATTTACCTTTATATACCCCCTTACTGAAGCTCTGTACAGATAATGCGGCCATGATTGGTGCTGCTGCATATTATCAGTACCAGAAAGGTGATTTTGCACCATTTAGCCTGGGTGCAGCAGCTAATCTTAGTCTGAAGTAGGTGTTTAAATGAAAGAGTTAACTGCTAGAGAGAGGTATATTTTATTAAAAACAGTCCAAAATGATAACATACTCCCCATAACCTCTGTTTGTAATATGAATTGCAGGTTTTGCAGTCACTGCAATAACCCGATAGGTCTTGAGGTCTACCGTTTTGGTCATCTGGACATTTCTCTGATTAAAGAATTATTAGAGTTCCTTTCCCCTGATGGAACATTAGTAATCGGGGAGTCTGCCAGTAAGATCATAGAGGGAGATCCATTTACACATCCAGCTATACTGGAAATTATTTATTTAATCAGGGACAAATTCCCTGACAAACAGATTAATATAACGACTAATGGGAGTTATTTAACAGATAGAGTTATTAAATGTTTGAAAGAAAATGAACCTGTCGAGCTTAATATATCATTGAATTGTTCTGACCCTGATGAAAGGGTTTTTTTAATGGGTGATAAAAACCCTGCTATTGTATTTGAGGGCTTAGAATTGTTTAAAGAATATAATATCATCTTTCACGGGAGTATTGTGGCCATGCCCCATCTCATGGGCTGGGAGTATCTTGTGGAAACAATAGATTTTTTAGCCAGCTATCAACCAGCCTCCGTCCGTATTTATCTGCCTGGATATACCAGGTATGCAGCTGATAGTCTAAAGTTTGATATTGATAGTATTTACAATTCTTTAATTAGTTTAGTTGATAGACTGGCTGAATACTACGCTTTTCCCCTTTTATTAGAGCCACCCCAAATTGATGATTTTACCTGTCGTATTAAAGGGATTATCCCTGCTTCCCCTGCTGCTGCAGTACCATTAAAGAAAAATGATATTGTCAAGAGAGTGGGAGCTGATGAGGTCAAAAGTAGAGTTGAGGCTTTTGATTTGATCACCAGGCGTAAAGACCCGCTGATAGTAATAAACAGAGATAATAGCCTGGTGCAAATCCCCTTAAAAAAAGAGGCCGGGGAAAAGTCCGGTCTTGTCTTTGATTATGATCTGGATCTAAAAACAATTAATAGTATAGAACGAGTTATCAGAGATTACAGAGGAAAGGACATTCTCTTACTTACTTCTATACTTGCGGAGGGTTTATTACAAAAAGTAGCTGAGCATATGCAGGGTATTTATTCAAAAACCATCGTAGATGTTATGGCTGTCAGCAATAATTTCTTTGGGGGGTCAATTGCCTGTGCAGGTCTCCTGCTTTGTGGTGATATAATTAAGGCTGTTAAGAAGAATAACAAAAAATATGATTTAATAGTAGTTCCAGGTATAATATTTGATATTTTTGGAAATGATTTAATTGGAAAGAATTATAAAATTATAGCCCAGGAATGTGAAACAGAAATAGAGATAATTTAGTAAATAATTAATATTTGTTGAATACAGCAGTTAATTAAAGATAATGCACTTTAATGGAATATTAAAGTCATAATTGAGGATTATTAAGGCTTGATTTTAGCTGGATACTTAGTTATTATATTAACTGTGGCTATTAGCACTCGCTTTTGATGAGTGCTAACAATACATATTAAAATCTAAAAGGGGGTATATTGATGGCAATTAAACCTTTAAATGACAGAGTTGTTGTTCAGTATGTCGAAGAGGAGGAAAAGACTAAGAGTGGTATAGTCCTTCCTGATACTGCCAAAGGAGAAAAACCTCAGCAAGGGGAAGTTATTGCTGTTGGTAAAGGCTGTGAAGATTGTGATATTAAGACTGGTGACCAGGTTGTCTTTGATAAATATGCTGGTACCAAAGTAAATATTGATGATGTTGAGTATATAATTATAAAGGTTGACGATGTGTTAGCTGTAATTGAATAATTGTTTAAATTAAATGAGGAGGGATAGTTTATGGCAAAGGAATTAAAGTTTGGTGAAGATGCACGTCGTGCTTTAGAACGTGGTGTTGACACCCTGGCAAATGCTGTTAAAGTTACTCTAGGACCTAAGGGTCGTAATGTTGTACTGGAAAAAAGTTTTGGCGCTCCTACTATTACTAATGATGGTGTGAGTATTGCCCGTGAAATAGAGCTTAAAAACCACTATGAAAACATGGGGGCTCAAACTGTTAAGGAGGTTGCTACCAAGACTAATGATGTAGCTGGTGATGGTACTACCACTGCTACTGTACTTGCTCAGTCAATTTTTAAAGAAGGCCTTAAGAATGTTGCTGCTGGTGCTAACCCTATGATTATCAAAAAGGGTATTGAAAAGGCAGTCAATAAAGTTGTTGATGAGATAGCTAAATTGAGTAAACCTGTAGAGGGTAAAGAAGCAGTTTCACAGGTTGCTGCTATTTCTGCCGGTAATGATGATGAGATTGGTAATTTGATTGCTGAAGCTATGGAAAAGGTTGGACAGGATGGAGTTATTTCTGTTGAAGAATCCAAAAGTATGGGGACCTCTTTAGAAGTAGTTGAAGGTATGCAGTTTGACCGTGGTTACCTATCTCCCTATATGGTGACAGATACTGATACTATGGAAGCTGCTCTAGAAGATCCATATATACTTATAACAGATAAGAAAATCTCTAGCATTCAGGAAATATTACCACTCTTAGAAAAGGTTGCTCAATCAGGTAAGGCCTTATTAATTATGGCTGAAGATGTTGAGGGTGAAGCCCTGGCAACCCTGGTTGTTAATAAGATCCGCGGTACCTTTAACTGTGTAGCAGTTAAAGCCCCTGGTTTTGGTGACCGCCGCAAGGCAATGCTGGAAGATATCGCTATCTTAACAGGTGGTCAGGTAATTACTGAAGACCTGGGATTAAAGTTAGAAAATGCTGATATTAGCATGCTAGGCCAGGCCCATAAGGTTAATGTAACCAAAGAAGAGACTACTATTGTTGAGGGTCATGGTGACAAAAAAGATATTCAAGGTAGGATTAAGCAGATTAAAAAACAAATAGAAAGTACTACCTCTGATTTTGATAGAGAAAAACTACAGGAAAGATTAGCTAAGTTAGCCGGTGGTGTGGCAGTAATTCAAGTTGGTGCCGCTACTGAAACTGAGTTAAAAGAAAAGAAACACCGTATTGAAGATGCCCTATCTGCTACCAGGGCTGCTGTGGAAGAAGGTTTAGTATCTGGTGGTGGAACAACACTATTAGATGCTATTTCTGCACTTGATGAAGTTGAGCTTGAAGGTGATGAAGAAACTGGTGTAGACATTGTCAGGAAGGCTCTGGAAACCCCAGTACGTCTTATCGCTGATAATGCAGGTTATGAAGGTTCTGTAATTGTTGAAAGGGTAAAAGAAAGAGACGCTGGTATTGGTTTTGATGCCTACAAAGGTGAATTTGTAAACATGATAGAAGTAGGTATTGTTGACCCAGCCAAGGTTACCCGTTCAGCCCTGCAGAATGCTGCCAGTGCAGCTGCTATGTTATTAACGACAGAATGCCTGGTTGCAGATAAAGAAGAAGATGATGATGCTCCTGCTGGCGGCGGAATGCCTGCTGGTGGTATGGGTGGCATGGGAGGCGGAATGCCGGGTATGGGTATGATGTAAAAGCTTCCTATTCAGTTTAATATTGATAGAAAAAAGCTGTTTACAGTAATCTACTGTAAACAGCTTTTTTTGATTTAAAATGTTTAATGTCTTAAGGTAGGTAGACATATTTTTTCTCCAATCTGAAGATTCTTAGGCTCCAACTCAGGGTTTATCTGTAAGATGGCATCAACGGTAGTATCATATTCCTGGGCCAGTTGATAGAGTGTATCTCCAGCTTTAATGATGTAAGGTATAGTATCTTCAGGACATTCCCTTTCCACAAATTTAACCCCCTTTCCAATTTTAAATTCCGCTGCTGGTTAAATCAATATTTTTATTTTATGCTAGTACTGAATAAGGAGTGATTAATAATAAATTTTAAAAAAAAGAAGGAATTTAAAATATTATAGAGAATAATTAGTATAGTAGTGGAACCGTTTTTATAAAAATTATAATAAATGATATAGTTGTTGATATATCAAGGATATTATCCAATAAAATGAATTGGGAACGTTTTTAGCTCTTCTTACATTAAGGCAAAAAGGAGTTGAAAGATGAAGATTACGATTGCTGATGTTGCTAAATTTGCTAATGTATCTAAAAGTACTGTTTCAAGGGTATTAAACAAGAGTGGTCCAGTCTCTCAGGAAACTAAAGAAGTAGTGCTTAATGCTGTTAATAATTTAGATTATCGTCCAAACCAGGTAGCCCGCAGTTTAGCTACTAAACAGACAAATACCATTGGCTTAATAGTACCTGATATAAGAAACCCTTATTATTCACAAGCATGCTGGCATGCAGAAAGAAAGTTTCAACAGGAAAATTATACAGTGGTAATTTGCAACACTGATAATGATGATATTAGAGAAAAAACCTACCTACAGGTTCTTTTGGACAGAAATATTGATGGAATCCTTTCTATTGGTGGAGAGGAAGACCTGACCAATATCATTAATTTTAAGTCTAGAAAAAATATTCCTATCGTTTTGATTGATCGAGATATTCAAGGTTATGATATTCCTTCAATAACTTTGGATAATTATTATGGTGGTATGTTGGCTACAGAATATTTATTGGAACTTGGCCATAAAAATATTGCTTTTGCTACATCAGACTTTACCCAGGCTGAACGTTTGCGACGTCAAGGATATAAACAGGCATTACAAAATGCCAATATAAAAATTAGGAAAGAATATATACTTAGTCATACTGAGGAAGTTTGGAGATCAGGGGAGTTTCTAGATGCTATTATTCAACTATTTGATTCTAGTAATCCCCCAACGGCTATCTTTGCATCTAATGATTTTAAAGCCCTTAGAATCTTATCTGTTTTGAAAGCAAATGGTTTAACAATACCTGATGATATCTCATTGCTAGGTTATGATAATATAGAATTTTCATCAATGACTGAACCAGCTTTAACAACATTATCTCAGCCAATTGATAAAATGATATCTGATGGGGTTAATATGCTGTTAAAATATATAAATAATGAACAGGTGGATTCAAATAAAATGATTGTTAAACCTAAATTAATAGAAAGGGATTCAACAAAAGTCTGTAGATAAAGTATTAAAGGGGGTTAAAAAATGTCTATAGCACTGGAAATGAAAAATATAACTAAAGAATTCCCTGGTGTTTTAGCATTAAACGAGGTTAATTTGATGGTTGAAAAGGGTGAGATTCATGCAGTTGTTGGTGAAAATGGAGCAGGAAAAAGTACTTTAATGAAAATTTTAGCCGGGGTATATCAAAAGAACTTTGGTAAAATTTCAGTTCATGAAAAAGAGGTTGAAATTACTGACACTCTAACTGCTCAAAGTTTAGGAATAGGTATGATTTATCAGGAATTAAACCTGATACCACACCTGACAGTAGCGGAAAATATGTTTTTAGGTAGGTTTCCTTTAAGTAAAGGTAAAATTCAATATAATGAACTAAATAAAAATGCACAGCATTATTTAAGCCAGTTAGAAACAGGGGTTAAGCCAGACGACCTTGTGGGTAATTTGTCTGTCGCAGACCGGCAACTAGTAGAGATAGCCAAAACCCTTTCTTTAAACTCATCAATACTGGTAATGGATGAACCGACTTCATCATTGAGTCCAGGGGAGACGGAGATACTCTTTAAGATAATGAAGAAGTTAAAGTCAGCAGGGGTATCAATTATTTTTATAAGTCATCATATGGATGAGATTTTTAGTATTGCAGATAAAGCAACAGTTTTACGTGATGGGGAATATGTCGGTAGTTGGGATATATCGGAACTAAATGAACAGTCTTTAGTAGAGAAAATGGTTGGCCGTGAGATGTCAGAGATGTTCCCCAAGGTAGAAACTGAAATTGGCCAGACAATATTGGAGGTTCGTAATCTAACTGTAAAAAATCGCATCTCAGATATTTCTTTTAAACTAAAGGCAGGTGAAATTTTAGGTATTGGTGGATTAGTTGGTGCTGGACGATCAGAATTGGTTAATGCTATTTTTGGTGTTTTAGCAGTTAACAGTGGAGAGATTCTTATTGATAATAGACCAGTAAAAATAACCCATCCCTATGAAGCAGTCAAAAATGGTTTAGCACTTATTCCTGAGGATAGAGGAGAGCAGGGATTAGTATTAAAATTTAGTGTTAAAGATAATGTAACACTAGCATCACTGAAGGAATTTGCTGGCACAATAAAAGTAGATACCATTAAAGAAAATAAGGCCGCTGTTCATTTGGTTGAAAAATTACAGGTGAAGACCCCTTCAATTAATCAATTAGTAGAAAATCTGAGTGGTGGTAATCAACAAAAGGTTGTATTGGCTAAATGGCTTGCTGTTAACCCTAAAATATTAATCCTGGATGAACCAACACGTGGCATTGATGTAGGAGCAAAAGCAGAGATATACAAAATAATTGGGGAGCTGGCTGCCAGGGGAATTGGGATAATTATGGTTTCATCTGAATTGCCGGAGTTGTTGGGAATAAGTGATAGAATTATGGTTATGTGTAGAGGTAAAAAAACTGCTGAATTTACTAGAAAACAAGCAACATCAGAAAAGATAATGTTAGCCGCAACAGGGGCTTCAGAAAAGGGGGATAATTAAAATGGAGGAAATTAATGCAAAAAATCCCAAAATAAACAGTAATATTTTTAGAGAATTAAGTTCTTTAATTGGGTTAATTGTTTTATGTACTATTTTAGCAATTATATCACCTGCTTTTTTATCAGTAACTAATATTCTCAATGTGTTAGTACAGGTTGCAGTTATTTCTGTTATAGCAGCTGGTTCAACTTTTGTTATTTTAACTGGTGGAATAGATTTATCTGTTGGGTCTATTCTGGGCTTATGTGGAGTAATGACGGCAGCAGTATTAAAATCTACCGGGAACCCTTTACTCGCAGTCTTAACAGGGGTATTGTTGGGTGCTTTTCTTGGTTTAGTTAACGGGGTTGTTATTAGTATAGGTAAGGTTCCTGCTTTTGTTACTACTCTGGGTATGATGTCGGTAGCTAGAGGAATTGCTTTTATATATACACGTGGTAGACCAATTAGTGGTTTTCCAGATGGTTTTCGCTATATTGGTTCAGGTTATATTGGGGATATTCCTTTTCCAGTTATAGAAGCAATTATTATTTTTTTAATAGCAGCTTATGTATTAAAAAAGACACCATTTGGCCGTTATGTTTATGCAATTGGAAGTAATGAGGTTGCTACTAAACTATCTGGTATTAAAACAAATAAGTATAAAATAATGGTTTATGCTATTTCAGGTTTATTAAGTGGCTTTGCAGCAATTATGTTTATTGGTAGAATTAATTCTGGTCATCCACTGGCAGGAGATGGTTATGAACTTGATGCTATAGCAGCGGTTGTAATAGGTGGGACCAGTTTGTCAGGGGGTAAAGGAACAGTATTTGGAACATTAATTGGGGCTTTAATAATGGGGGTCATAAGAAATGGGTTGAACCTGTTGAATGTTGATGCATTCTGGCAGGGTGTAGTACTTGGTGTTGTGATAGTAGTAGCTGTTTTAATTGACCAGCGCTCTAAAAAAACAGCTACTATTTAATTAAATAGCAGTTCTTTATAGAACTAAAATAACATAAGGCTGCTAATATAATAAGGAGGTGATTTCATAAAAGAAAAGCTTGTAATATTATAAATTGTAGTACAAAATCAAAGGAGGAATACAAAGTGGGCAAAAAATTATTTGTTGTTTCTGTAATGCTAATGACTCTAATTTTTTCAATGTCTGTAGTTTCTATGGCTGAAGAATTAGTTTTTGGATATGCAGTTCAGGATTTAGGTAATCAATATTGGGTAACAGTTGCTGATGGTGTTAAGGATAAAGCCGATGAACTTGGTATTGATGTTGTAGTATTGGATGCAAGAACTGATTCGAGTAGGGAATTATCTAATGTTGAAGATTTAATTCAGAAAAAGGTTGATGCCATATTATTATCTCCCTGGGATCCAGGTGCAGCAGTAAGTTCGGTTGAAGCTGCTAATAGAGCAGGTATTCCTGTTTTTGTTTTAGATATTGGTGTTGATGCTGGTGAGATCGAAACATTTATTGTCTCTGATAATCTTGAGGGTGGCAGGATAGCTGGTGAATACCTTGCAGATTTAATTGAAGAAGAGGGAGAAGCTGCCCATATCCAATGTCAGTTAGGTTATAAAATTCCGGCCTTAAGGGGTGAAGGTTTTACAGAAGTAATGAACGAGAAGGGGATCAGTATTGTTGCCAAACAACCAGCTGATTCTCAACGTGCTATGGGTATGACAGTTATGCAGAATATGTTACAGGCCCATCCAGAAATAGATGTAGTTTTTTCTGAAAACGATGAAATGGCTCTTGGCGCTTATGAGGCAGTAAGAGCAGCAAGACTAGAAGATAAGGTTAAAATTGTTGGTTTTGATGGAACTGGAGATGCATTGGAGTCTATTAAGGAAGGAAAACTCTTTGGTACTGTTGCTCAGCAGCCATACAAAATGGGAGAAATGGGTGTAGAGGCAGCTGTGAATTTCTTAAATGGAGAAGAACTGCCAGAAGTTACCTATGTACCAGTTAGACTCATTACCAGAGATAATGTAGAATAAATTGACTTTTTAACTTAATGATTTATCTGGAGGGGGGAGGGGTTTAATCCTCCTCTCTTAAATTTTAATCAATTGAGCAGCTAATAAAATATTAAATAAAATGTAGATTTAAGTGATTTTGTTGGAATGGGGGTGGGTTATGGTAGAATTATATGGAAAGCAATATACTAGAAAAGAGATCTTAGAATGCGTAGGTGATATTTCCCAATTATGTTATGCTAAACCAGTTAAATTATCTGGTGGTAAGCAGGCAGGTGTTGATGCAGTATTAGTAAATAATGGTTCAGGTTTATCTTTTGTGGTTCTTTCTGGTAGGGGTATGGGTATTGGAAATGCGGACTTTAAGGGGAATTCCCTGGCCTGGATTTCCAGTACAAAAGAAGTGGCTTCAACATATTACGAACCAGCAGGCCAGGGTTGGTTCAGGGGGTTTTATGGAGGATTGTTAACCACCTGTGGTCTTTCATATATGGGGGCTCCCTGTGAAGATAATGGTGAAAAACTTGGCTTACATGGACGGGTATCTTATATTCCAGCTGATAATGTATGGGTTGATAGTAAGTGGGATGGTGATGATTACTGGGTATGGGTTCAGGGGAAAATACGTGAAACAACAGTTTTTGGTGAAAACCTTATCTTAACAAGGAGAATATCCGTTAAGTTAGGTGAAAGTAAAATTTTTATAGAAGATACTGTTGAAAATCTGGGTTTTGAAAAGACTGAACATATGATTCTTTATCATTTTAATATGGGATTTCCCCTTTTAGATAAAGAAAGTGAATTTCTGTCACCAACTATTTCTTATATGCCCCGGGATGAAGAATCTGCTAAAGGGCAAAGGGATTATCATAAAGTAGCTGCACCTATTGCTGGTTTTGAAGAAAAAGTATATTATCATGAAATATCATCATTAATTGGTGGTTCAACCAAAGTAGCATTAATTAACCACAAATTTAATAATGGAGAAGGTTTAGGTTTATATATTGCATATTCAAAAAAAGAATTACCTAATCTTGTACAATGGAAAATGACTGGACAGGGTCATTATGTTATGGGAATAGAGCCAGCCAATGCCTGGGTAGGAGGCAGGGATAAGGCTAGGAAAGATGGTAGTCTTAAGTTTCTTCAACCTGGTGAAAAGAGACATTATCATTTAGAATTAGGAGTACTATCTTCACAAAAAGAGATTGAAGGAGTAATTAGAGAAATCCAAGATATAAAAGGCAATTATAATGAAATTTAGGAGGATTTATATGAGTAAAACTAATTTGATTAATGAAACTTTTGAAAAAGGAGAAGGGATATTACGATTAATACCAAATTTTATCCCACGTAGATTTGGTCGTCCAGGTAAGAGGTTGTGCCTTCATCCTGATGATTATTTTTCATTAGGTATTTCCCGTGGTGCTATCAAAGAACGCTGGTTTTCCTCGATAACACCTGCTATTAATGGTGAATTGGCAGCTGAAGATGAAGGATTAAGTTATGTGGCTCCTACTGATGATGTCAAAGATAAATTTTTGTTTAAAGATGCTGTTGAAGAACTTGGTAAAGATTTGATTGGTGAGGAATTAATGAAAGAATATGGTACCTGGCCCATGTTTGCAAAGTTTTTTGATTTTGAAACTCCCCTTTTTCATCACCTGCATCTTGATGACACTGCTGCTAGTAGGGTTGGGGCCCTTGGCAAACCAGAGGCATATTATTTTCCATATCAATTAAATAATTATCTAGGTAATTTCCCTGTTTCCTATTTTGGTTTTGCTCCTGATGTTAGTATTGATGAAGTAAAAGCAAGATTATTAGATTATGAGGAACGTGATATCAGAATAACAGAACTTTCCAGGGCTTACCGTTTACAACTTGGAACAGGCTGGTATACACCACCTGGAGTATTGCATGCCCCTGGGTCACTTTTAACATATGAGCCCCAGTGGAATAGTGATGTTAATTCAGTTTTTGAAAATATAACTGCTGGTGATGTTTATGATTATGAGTTTTTAGTGGAAAACTGTCCTGAAGATAAGCAAAGAGATATTGATTATATCATGAGTTTGATGGATTGGGAAGAAAATGTTAGAATCAATTATAAGAAAAAATATTTTAGGCCTCCAGTTGTTTGTGACCATTCAAATAAACAGTTTATTGAGAAATGGATTTCTTATGCTAACGAATATATTGGGGCTAAGGAATTAACTATTCAACCCAAACAGACAGTACTAGTTAAGGATAAGGTTGCTTTTGGTTGTGTAATAATCCAAGGGCATGGAAAGTTTGGGGTTTACGATGCTGAAGCAGCTATTATGCTTAGGTATGGCCAGATTAGTGCTGATGAGTATTTTGTTAGTGAAAAGAAGGCTAAAGAAGGTATTATGATTAGTAATGAGAGCTCACATGAACCAATGGTAATTTTAAAACACTTTGGTCCTAATCATCCAGATATGCCTAAAGAACCATGTAAATAGTTTCAAGAGAAAACTTCACCTTACTTAAGGTGGAATTTTTTTAAAATAATTGTAGCTGCTGATAGATTGGGTAGTCGGTATATTTAGATTAAAAATTTTAATAATGACAAATAGAAGGTTATTTTAAGGCCTTTAGACTCATAGTCTGAAGGCCTTTTGTATATTTAAGTCCTATATTATTTATAGAATAATTGTAAGGGATATTAATCTGTGTGAATGAAAATCAAACTATTTTTTAATTATCTATAAAAGAATTATAGAAAAATTTATTAATTTTCTTATAAACCGGCAAATAGTTCTTCGGTTTTTTAAAGGAATACCTTTGTTAATACAAAAAACAGCCAGAACATTTAAAATAGCTAGAAAATAAAATTTATTGTTGACAATATTTATTTAAAATGTTAAAATAAAAACAGAATAACCGGTAATTACCGGTTACTTAGAAAAATGATATGAATTGTTGATAAAAAGGGTGATGTTTATGGAAATTAGGAATGAATCAGATTTCTTTTATAAAGATATTAAAAATAAAATAAAAGATAAAATTGCTGCTGATAAATATGAATCTGACGGCAGGATACCATCAGAACGGGAATTATGCAGTATATATGATGTGAGTCGTACTACAATTCGAAGGGCTATTGATGAACTTGTAGAGGAAAATTTTTTAATAAAGCGCCCTGGGAAGGGTACATATATAAAATACAATAATACAAATAAGCATAAGATAATAAGCAAAAAGAATACCGGTAACATTATTTTTTTGCGATGTAGTCATCATGATCCGAAAGTAAGTGACTCAACAATTTGTGATGATATATTCTATCCTAAAATAATGGCTGGTATTGATAAAACTGTTACCGAAAAAAAGTATCATTGTATTGTCAAATATTTATATGAAAATAGTTTAGATGAAGATATAATTGACGAAATTATAAAGAAAGCAGATGGAATTATCTGTGGAGAACTACATAGTAAAAAACTACTAAACATATTATTAGAAATAGATATACCTCTAGTACTAATAAATCCATCTGTGATCAGCAGTAAAGTTAATATTGTTGAGATTAATAATTTTATAGGTGCTTATGATGTTATAGATTATTTAGTTAAGTTAGGTCATAGGAAGATTGGATTTATTGGAGGTGCTTCAACTAGTTTTTCAGCAAAATATCGCAAATATGGGTATTTAGAGGCTCTTAATAAAGAAGGGATAAAAATTGATGACTCAAAAATAATTTCATATGGATGGAGATTAGAAGATGGTTATAAGGCGGCCGGAAATCTTCTTGAATTAAAGGATAGACCGACAGCAATTTTTGCTGTATCAGACTTATTGGCTATAGGTGCAATTAATGCTATAAAGGATTCAGGTCTTTTAGTACCAGATGATATATCTGTTATTGGTTTTGATGATATAGATATGGCTAGTCAAATTAAACCTTCTCTAACTACTATGAAAGTAAGGAAGTTTAGGATGGGTGAAGTGGCAACAGAGTTAATCTTTGAGCAGTTAAATAACAATAGGGATTATTATCGTAAAATATCTATTTCAACAGATTTACAAGTAAGGGATTCTGTCAAAAAGTTGTAGCTAAATGGTGACTATAAAGGGAGGTGGAATTTAATAGAGTAAGATATTGTGTATACTTTGGGTTTGGTTTTTTAATTAAATAGGGGGGAGTTAAAATGAGAAAAAATTTAATATTCATATTTGTATTAATATTTAGTCTATTGTTATTTAGTGTTATGGTAATGGCAGAAGAGGTTACAATAAGGTTTATGGGATGGGAGGCAAGTCCTCTCGAGACACAGTCTATATTAAATGGTATTAAAGTATTTGAGGAAAGAAATCAAGGGGTGAAAGTTGAATATACTCCTGTTGCTCAGGAACAGTATATATCTAAACTTTTGACTATGATGGCTGGGGGTACAGCACCTGATGTATTTTTCTTGGAGTCAAATACTTATCGTGATGTTGCTGCAAGAGGAGAACTGTTAGATCTTACTGATTTAGTTGAAGACGAGATTGGTATTGATTCTTTTATCCTACTTGCTCAGGATAAGATGTTAATTGATGGTCGTATTTATGGTGTAAGTAGTTGTACCGTTTCACCTGTTTTATATTATAACAAAGATCTTTTTGATAAAGCTGGTGTACCATATCCACCTGCTGACCCTGAAGAAGCATGGACCTGGAATGAATTTGTAGATGTTGCTAAAAAATTAACTATAAAAGAAGGCGGAAGAACTCAACAGTATGGTGTTTTTGGTTTCCAAAAATTCTGGTATACCACAGTTTTTTCTAATGGTGGAGAGGTCTTTAATGAAGACTATACAGAAGTTCTTGTAAATCAACCAAAAGCTCAGGAAGCTATACAAAAGATAGTTGATTTACGAAAAATACATAGTGTTGCTCCAGAAGGAAATTTCTTGGAACAGTCTGGTATGAACACTGCTCAGATGTTACAGACTGGCAGAGTCGCAATGGTTGTTGATGGTACCTGGGCTTTACAGGAACTGGCTACAATGGATTTCCCAGTAGGTATGGCTGTATTACCTAAGCTGGAAAATACTATTACATGTGGTCAGGCACATCTGCATTGTGTTTGGACAGGATCCAAACATAAAGATATTGCCTGGAAATTTACTAAGTTCTTATCTTCTACAGAATATCAATTAGATCTAGTTAAATCTGGTCTCTGGATGCCAAATAGAAAAGATATGTATACTGAGGAAGGTATAGAAGAATGGTTTACTCCTGGTGTTCATCCAGAAAACTTTAGGGACTTAGTACCTTATATTTTAAATGCTAGATTAGAGCCTAATGTTAAGGTTCCCAGAAAAGTATGGGATATTTTAACTATGGAAGAATTAGAAAAAATATGGTTTGCTGATCAACCTGTAGAAGTAGTTACTGAAACTATTGTAGAAAGAGTTAATCCTTTACTTAAAAACTAGTTAAAATAAAATCTATTCTAATAATCCCCAGGGGAAACCCTGGGGATTAAAAAAGGGAGGAAATACTGTGATATGCTTAGAAAGAATCAAATATAGTGATTTATTTTGGGCCTCAATATTTTTATTACCCAATTTATTAGGTTTTATTATTTTTATTTTACTGCCGGTTCTTGCTTCGTTTGGAATAAGTTTTTTGGAATGGGATCTACTAGGGGAAATGGACTGGATTGGCCTTGGAAATTATAAAGAACTTATGACAGATAGTGTTTTCTGGAAAGTGCTTTGGAATACTATTTATTTTACTGTGGTAACAGTACCAGTGGGGATTATGATTTCTCTTTTTTTAGCAATTGCGTTAAACCAAAAAATTAGAGGTTTAAAGATATTTAGGTCAGTATATTTTTTGCCTGTAATTTCATCAATGGTTGCAGTTGCAATGGTCTGGCAGTGGATTTATAATCCGCAGTTTGGTTTATTAAATTACTTATTGAGTTTAATAGGAATTAATGGTCCTAGCTGGTTAAGTAGCACTATTTGGGCAATGCCAGCTGTTATGATTACAAGTATTTGGAAATGTTTGGGTTTTAATATGCTGTTGTTTCTAGCGGGATTACAGGGAATTTCTGAAACATATTATGAAGCAGCAGAAATTGATGGAGCTAATTGGTTTTCTAAATTTAGGAATATAACTATACCTTTATTATCACCAACAACTTTTTTTGTAATTGTAATGTCTGTTATTAATTCATTCCAGGTTTTTGATCAAATATATATAATGACTCAGGGGGGGCCTGCACGCTCAACTTCTGTTCTGGTGCATTATCTTTATCAAAATGCTTTTCAATATTATAGAATGGGTTATGCCAGTTCTATTGCCTATGTTCTATTTTTTTTGGTTTTTATAGTTACTCTTATTCAACTTAAACGTTCCAATAAATGGGTTGTTTATTAAAGGAGGTATATTTAATGGAGAAAAGAAAGCAATATTTACGTATTATACTTTATATTATACTTACTCTTGGTGGTCTAACAATGATTTTGCCATTTGTCTGGATGATTAGTACTTCTTTAAAAACACTGAATGAAGTTTTTATATTTCCTCCTAGTTTTTTGGGAGAAAAAATTGTTTGGCAAAATTATTTAAGGGTATCAGATCGTTTTCCTTTTGGAACATTCTTTTTCAATAGTTTAAAAATTTCAGTATTAGTAGTTTTAGCTCAGCTCTTTACCAGTTCAATGGCAGGTTTCGCTTTTGCTAGACTTAGGTTTCCTTTTAAAGATACTTTATTTGCACTTTATTTAGCGACACTAATAGTACCTTTTCATGTTCTTCTGGTACCAACATTTCTTCTAATGCGCGAATTTAGTTGGGTTGATAGCCACTTATCTTTGATTATACCTAATTTGGTTTCTGCTTTTGGTACATTTTTAATGCGGCAATTTTTTCTTACAATTCCTAAAGATCTTGAAGATGCAGCTAGAATTGATGGATGTACACCTTTTGGTATATATTTTCGTATTTTCCTTCCGTTATCAAAACCAGCTCTTGCAACTTTGGGAATATTCACACTTATGGGTAGTTGGAATGATTTTGTCCGTCCACTTGTATTTATTAATTCTATATCTAAAATGACTTTACCGCTTGGTTTATCATCTATGCAAGGTCTGTATTCTACTAACTGGCCGGTTTTAATGGCTGCTACTGTAGTAAGTTTATTGCCTATATTGATAGCTTTCTTTTTAGCTCAGGAATATTTTGTGCGAGGTGTTACACTGTCTGGTCTGAAGGGTTAGAATTGACCATTTTACTTATCCAGTCAAAGAATTAAAAGTTGGACTTTCCATTTTGTAATTGAGTGTGTTTTTTTAAAAATTAATTTGCTATTAATTAAGATAACAGGAGGTAATAAAGATGTCGGGAAATAAGTCTTATTTAAAAGCGGTATTACTAAAAGATGTAAAAATTGAATGTGGTTTATTAGCTAAAAAAAATGAACTGGTTAGAAAGGAAGTGATTCCTTATCAGTGGAAGGCATTAAATAATGAGATAGCCGATGCAGACCCCAGTAATGCTATTAAAAACTTTAGAATAGCAGCTGGAGAAACAGAAGCTGAGTTTCTTGGGATGGTTTTTCAGGATAGTGATGTGGCAAAATGGCTGGAAGCAGTGGCTTATCAGTTAACTACCAACCATGATGAAGAACTGGAAAACCTGGCTGATAGTGTAATTGATTTGATAGAAAAGGCCCAACAGCCTGATGGGTACTTAAATACATATTATACAATCAAAGAACCTGATCATAAATGGACTAATCTGGCTGAATGCCATGAATTATATTGTGCCGGGCACATGATAGAGGCAGCAGTAGCTTATTACCAGGCAACAGGCAAAAGAAAACTTCTTGATGTTATGATTCGTTTTACTGATCTTATTGATAGTAAATTTGGAAGAGAGGATGATAAAATAAAGGGATATCCTGGACATCAGGAGATTGAACTGGCTTTAATAAAATTATATAATATAACTGGAGATAGCAAATATAAAGAACTAGCTAATTATTTTATTGATGAACGGGGTCAGGAGCCTAGTTATTTTGATATAGAGTGGGAAAAGAGGGGGAAAACCAGTCATTGGAAGGATTTTAGGAAAATAGCAAATGGGGAATATTATCAGGCACATAAACCTGTGAGGGAGCAGGCTACTGCTGTAGGGCATGCAGTAAGAGCTATGTATATGTATTGTGGTATGGCAGATGTGGCAAAGGAGACAGGGGATAAACAACTACTTGAAGCATGTAAGAGACTCTGGAATAATGTCACTAAAAAGCAGATGTATATTACAGGGGGAGTCGGCTCCAGTGGACATTTAGAGTCTTTTACTTTTGATTATGACCTGCCAAATGATACCGCTTATACTGAAACCTGTGCTGCTATTTCTCTTGTGTTTTTTGCCCAGAGAATGTTTCACCTTGATCCAGCAGCAGAATATATAGATATAATGGAGAGGGCCCTTTATAATGGAGTCTTAAGTGGGATATCTGAAGATGGGCAGAAGTTCTTCTATGTTAACCCCTTGGAAGTAAGGCCTGAGGTCTGTCAGCAAAGATATGATCATAAACATGTTAAACCAGTCCGGCAGAAGTGGTTTGGATGTGCTTGCTGTCCTCCAAATATTGCACGTTTACTGGCTTCAATAGGGCAGTATATATATTCTTATAAGCAAAACAGTGTATTTGTAAACCTGTATGTTGATAGTACAGTAGACCTTGAATTAAATAATAATGAAATTAGTTTAAAACATGAGACAAATTATCCCTGGGATGGGAATGTAAAGCTTACTATATTAAAGGCTAAAAAACCCGACTTTGTTCTGGCTTTAAGGATTCCTTCCTGGTGTAAAAAAGCCCAGTTAAAGGTTAATGGGGAAAAAATAAACATTACAGAATTAATAGATAATGGTTATGTTTATTTAAACCGCAGCTGGACTGCTAGAGATACAGTAGAACTAAGTTTAAATATGCCTGTTGAAAGGGTATCTGCCAACCCACAGGTGCGTGAAAATATAGGAAAAGTAGCTATTCAAAGAGGACCTGTTGTTTATTGTCTGGAAGAAGTAGATAATGGAAGTAATCTGCCGGCCATTTATCTGCCTGATAGTACAGAATTGAAAGCAGTATACAGGAGTGATCTGCTGGGCGGAGTAACTATGATAAAGGGGCAGGCAATAAAACTAGATGAATCTACCTGGTCTGGTAGATTATATTCTACTGAAAATCTGCGGTATAAACCGATTGAAATTACTGCTGTTCCTTATTTTTCCTGGAATAACAGGCAAGCAGGTGAAATGTTGGTCTGGCTAAACAAGATGAATTAATTAAGAATAGGGAAGGTATAGCAGATTATAAAAAGTTTTCAGCATAAATTTCTTGACAATAGATTAAAAAAAGTATATCATAATATACAATATAAAAATGTATAATAGTATAGATAGAGTTAGTATTAGCTTAGATGAGTTGAGTTGAAGAGGGTTTAATAGTAGAGTATAGCAGAGTTGAGTTGAGAGGGGTATCCCCTGTTTACAGTTATTTCTATGCTTATTCTATGGATATTAAGGTCTTTAGACTCATGGTCTAAGGGCCTTTTTTGTTGTTGTCAATAGTAGACTCTGGATAAGTCAAACAAATATTATAAGGGGTGAGCCTATGTATAATCTGTCTTTTGAAGAGTTTATGGACTTACAGGGAAAGGGTAACTTAATTCCGCTTTATAAGGAAATAGTGGCTGATACAGAAACACCGATAACTGCCTATCTAAAACTAAAGGAGGAATCTTCCTATCTATTGGAAAGTGTTGAACACGGGGAATTTGGCAGGTATTCCTTTTTGGGTTTAAACTGTCATGCTCTCGTTTCCTGTAAAGACCAGCAGTTAATTATCAGGGATGGTCAGGGTAATATAATTGAAAACTATCAGACGGATAACCCTCTACTCAGCCTCAAGGAGATTTTGGCAGATTATAAAGTAGTAGAGACAAGTGGATTGCCACCTTTTTATGGAGGGGCAGTGGGTTATCTAGGTTATAACTGTATTAAGTATTTTGAAGAGGTACCACAACAGGCTATAGATGACCAGAAAATGCCTGAGATGATGTTTATGATTTCTGATACAGTTTTAGTTTTTGATCATTTATATCACAGTATTAAGATAGTTAGTAATATTAAAGTAGATAGAGGGAAAGAAGATTATCAAGAGGCTGTTAACAAGATAGAAGATATAAGTAAGAAATTAAATATGACTAGATTATTTGAAACAGATAAGGAACCTGATATTAATAGAAAAATCGGGAAAAATATCAAATCAAATATCAGCAAAGATGATTATATAAACAGTGTTTATAGGGCTAAGGAATATATTGAAGAAGGAGATATCTTCCAAGTTGTTCTCTCACAGCGGTTTGAAATTCCGGTAAAGGTACCGTCATTTAATATTTATCGGCAGTTAAGGAGAATAAACCCCTCCCCATATATGTATTATTTTGATTTTGCTGAATTTCAGATAGTAGGTTCATCACCAGAGTTGCTGGTCAGGGTAAAGGATGACAAGATCGAAAATAGACCGATAGCTGGTACCAGAAAAAGGGGTTGTGACTCTGCTGAAGATGAAAGGTTATCCCTTGATCTTCTGGCAGATGAGAAGGAAAGGGCAGAACATATTATGCTAGTAGACCTGGGTAGGAATGATATTGGCAAAGTAAGCCGTTATGGTTCTGTGAAAGCAGCTAGACTAATGGATGTGGAGTATTATTCACATGTAATGCATATGGTATCTGACCTGCAGGGTGAATTAAAAGAGGGGGAGGATATTTACTCAGCCCTGGAGGCCTGTTTTCCTGCTGGAACAGTTTCCGGTGCCCCCAAGATAAGGGCTATGGAGATAATTGATCAACTGGAAAAGACCAACCGTGGCCCCTATGCTGGAACTATTGCCTATTTTGGTTATTCAGGTAATTTAGACAGTTGTATTGCTATCAGGACGATGGTTATTAAAGGTGGCAAGGCCTTTATCCAGGCTGGGGGCGGTATTGTAGCTGATTCTAACCCTGAGGCAGAATACCAGGAGACTATTAATAAAGCCCAGGCCTTAATTAAAGCAATTGAACTGGCAGAAAGGGGGTGTCGGATATTATCTTAATTATTGATAATTACGATTCTTTTACCTATAATCTGGTTCAACTAATAGGGGAATTCAGGGATGATATTCTTGTTAAACGCAATGATAAAATAAGTTTGGAGGAGATAGAATCCTTAGAGCCGGAAAAGATTGTTATTTCCCCTGGACCGGGGAGACCTGAATCAGCTGGTATATCATTAAAGATGGTTGAGGTGTTCTCAGGGAAGATACCTATTCTCGGCATCTGTTTGGGCCATCAAACAATTGCTGCCGCTCTGGGGGCAGAAATAGAAAAGGCTCCATTCTTATGTCATGGTAAAACCTCTAGAATAATCAATACTGGAAAAGGTATTCTTAAAGACCTTGGTGATTTTGAGGCAGCACGTTATCATTCATTAATTATCAAGCAGGATAGCCTACCTGATAGGTTTGAGATTACAGCCAGCACAGAAGATGGTTTGATTATGGGGATTGAAGATAATGCTGCCCTGTTATATGGCCTGCAATTTCACCCTGAATCGATTATGACCTCTGTAGGAGAGAAGATTATGCAGAATTTCCTGCAAGTAAATTAGCTAGAAGGAGATGAGAAGAGTTGAGAGAAGTGATTAATAAGGTGATTAATGGAGATAATCTGACTTTAGAGGAAAGTATCTCAGTTATGTCTGATATTATGGAAGGAAAAGCTACACCAGCTCAGATAGCTTCCTATATTACTGCTTTAAGAATAAAGGGAGAGACAATTGAAGAAATAACCGGTGCAGCTATAGTTATGAGGAAAAAAGCAGCCGGAATACCAGTAGCAAGCAGGGGTTTGATAGATGTCTGCGGTACAGGTGGTGACAGTTTAAATACCTTTAATATTTCTACAGTAACTGCCTTTGTCCTGGCCGGGGCTGGTCTGTCGGTTGCCAAACACGGGAATCGTTCAGTATCCAGTACCTGTGGCAGTGCAGATCTCCTGGAAAAACTCGGGGTAAATATTAACCTGGAACCCAGTCAGGTAGGTAGGTGTATCGATGAGATAGGAATTGGATTTTTATTTGCTCCTGTTTTTCATCAGGCTATGAAATATGCCGTAAAACCCCGCCGGGAGATAGGGATCAGGACTATTTTTAATGTCCTGGGGCCTTTAACCAACCCTGCTGGAGCAGAACTACAACTGCTTGGTGTGTATGACCCTGATTTAACAGAACCTGTGGCCTATGTACTGAAAAACCTGGGGGTTAAGGCGGCCCTGGTTGTACATGGAATAGGTGGTATGGATGAAATAACAACTACTGGTAAAACCAGGGTCAGCCAACTTACTGATGGAAAGATTCAGACATATTATCTTGATCCACTGGAACTGGGCTTAGAAACTGCTGCAATTGAGGAATTGGCTGGTGGTTCTCCTGATGAAAATGCCAGGATAGCCAGGGATATTCTACATGGCCACCAAGACAAAAAAAGGGATATTGTTTTATTGAATTCAGCAGCTGCCTTAGTTATTGCTGAAAAAGTTGATAATTTTAAAGATGCATTAAATTTAGCTGCCGAGGCAATTGATAGTGGGGCAGCCTTAAAGAAATTAAATCAACTTCAGGAGCTGTCAGCTCAACTTGCAGGGGTGGCTATATAATGATACTTGATAAAATTATAGAACATAAGAATTTAGAGGTCTGTGAACAAAAAAAGCAGCTCGACCCTGGGGTGTTAAAGGAAAAGCTCAGCGAGTTAGAGATGGCAAGCTATTCCTTCAAGTCTGCTCTAAAGAGGCCGGGTATTTCAATAATTGCCGAAATTAAAAAGGCCTCTCCCTCCAGAGGTGTAATCAGGAGGGATTTTAATCCAGTAGATATTGCTCAGCAGTATAATAATTCACCGGTCAGGGCAATATCGGTTTTAACAGATGAGAAATTTTTTCAGGGTAGATTGGAATATTTAAAAGAGGTTAAGGCAGCTGGCTCTTTACCGGTCTTAAGAAAAGACTTTATAATTGATTCCTATCAAATTTATCAGGCCAGATTGTACGGGGCTGATGCTGTTCTATTGATTACTGCTGTCTTAACAGCAGAAAAATTGCAAAGGTATATTGCTCTGACTAAGGAACTGAGGATGGACGCCCTGGTAGAGGTGCATGATAGGGATGAACTAGAACAGGCCTTATCAGCCGGGGCAGATATTATAGGGATAAATAATCGGGACCTCAGGACATTTAAAGTTAAACTGGCAACAACACTCGACCTGCTTAAATATATCCCTCAGGATAGAGTGGTAGTGAGTGAAAGTGGTATTAAAAACCGAACAGATATAGATTTGTTAGAGAAAAAGGTTGATGCTGTTTTAATCGGGGAGGCCTTAATGACAAGTACCAGTCCTGGGGATAAAGTAAAAGAGTTGATAGGATGACCAGGATAAAGGTCTGCGGTATTACCAGGATTGCTGATGCCCTTCAGGCAGTTAAATATGGTGCCGATTTTCTGGGATTTATCTTTGCTGACAGTCCCCGCCGGGTTAGTGTGGAGCAGGCAGCCAGGATTATAGCTGAAATACCTGATAGTATTGGAAAAGTAGGGGTGTTTTTAAATCACCCCTATGATTTTGTCAAGGAAATAATTAAAGAGACTGGTATTAATTATTTACAGTTTCATGGTAGTGAATCACCAGAATACTGTCAGGAATTCAGGCTGCCGGTTATTAAGGCCTTCCGGGTTAGAGATGAAAAATCCCTGGTAGGTCTTGGCTGCTATCAGACGGCTGTGTATCTCCTGGATAGCTTTCACCCAGATAGAGCAGGTGGGACCGGTAAGACTTTTGACTGGCAGCTGGCAGCTAAGGCGGCAGAATACGGAAAGATTATTATTGCCGGTGGTTTAAATGAAGAGAATGTCCAGAAGGCTATTCATCTCACTCGGCCATTTGCAGTTGATGTCAGTAGTGGAATTGAAAAAAGCCCCGGAATTAAAGATAAGTTGAAGATGAAGAGATTTATTGAAAAAGCAAAAGATAGATAAAGAGGAAGAGATAGGTGATTAGATAAATGAGTAGAATTGAGGCATATTTTAAAGCTATAAAAGTAGATGGGGAAAAAGCCTTTATTCCTTTTTTGATGGCAGGGGACCCTGATCTTGGGATTACTGAGGAACTGGTTCTGGCTGCTGAGAAAAACGGTGCTGGTATAATTGAGCTGGGGATACCATATGGTTCTTCTTTGGCTGATGGTCCTACTATACAAAAGGCTGCCCAAAGGAGTCTGGTCCATAAAACTAATTTACAGTCTATTTTCAAGCTAGTAAAAAACATCAGGGAAAAAAGTCAACTTCCCCTTGTTTTAATGGGCTATTATAATAGTGTTTACCGCTATGGTGTTAAATCATTTGTTCAGGATTGTGAAGATTCAGGGATAGATGGGGTAATTATACCCGACCTCCCCCTTGGTTCTGACCATGAACTAAGAAAGGCTAGAAATAATTTAGATATAATAATGTTAGTATCTCCTAATACTACTGAGGATAGGATTAAGGAGATTGTTGAAAATGCCAGTGGTTTTATCTATGCAGTCTCCCGGAGTGGTGTTACAGGAACCAGGGAAGAGTTATCCAGTGAAATTGAAGAACAGGTTAGTTTGATAAAAGGACTAAGGGATGTCCCGGTAGCTGTTGGCTTTGGCATTTCTAAGCCTGAACATGTTAAACAAGTTCATAGTTATGCTGATGGAGCTATTGTCGGCAGTGCTATAGTCAATAAGATTGAAGAAAACCTGAAGTTGCTCCCGGAGAGAGAAGATGAGTTTGTTGAAACTATTGGTAAGTTTATCAGGTATTTGAGTAAGGTATAAGATAATTATCAAGTAGACAAATCGCAGTCTTATTGTTATAATTATTAGCATAACAATACATAAAGGATAATTTTGCTTAACAAAGCAGAAAGCAGCCAATAATGGGGGGTATATAAATGCATGATAAATTGTTTACACCTGGGCCAACGGAGGTAAGGGCTGAATTATTAAACGAGCTTGCTAGTCCACAGATCCATCACCGGACAGAGGAGTTTAGAAAGTTATATGATGAGCTTCAAATTTATCTTAAGAAACTGTTGTTTACTGAAAATCCCGTATTCCTTTTTACATCTTCATCAACCGGGGCAATGGAAGCGGCTGTCACAAATGGTGTTAAAAAACGCTGTTTGTGTCTAGTTAATGGTGCTTTTAGTCAGCGCTGGTATCAGATTGCCCAACAAAATGGTGTTCCCTGTGATAGGGTAGATGTCGAATGGAATAAAGCCATTAAACCAGAACTGGTAGATGAAAAACTGTCTAGTGGGAAATATGACGCGGTTACTATGGTCTTTAATGAGACTTCTACAGGTATGATGAATCCCCTTAAAGAGGTTGGGGAAGTTATTAAGCAGTATGACGATGTTCTTTTCCTGGTTGACTCTGTTTCAGCTATGGCCGGTACAGAAATCAGGGTTGATGAATGGGGTATTGATATGTGTCTAGCAGGTTTACAGAAGGCCTTTGCCCTACCAGCGGGTTTAGCTGTGGCCTCAGTAAGTGATAGACTACTGGCCAGGGCGGAAGAGGTAGAGAAAAGGAGTTATTACTTTAATCTATTAAACATGTATAAATATCATCAGAGGAGTCAAACATTGTCAACCCCAGCAATACCGCATTTATTTGCCTTGCGTAGACAGTTAAAAGATATTATTGATATAGAAGGAATAGAAAATAGGTTTAAGAGGCATCGGGAGATGGCTCATTATGTTCAGGAATGGGCCCTGGAATACTTTGATATCTATCCAGAAAAAGGCTACTGGTCGCAGACAGTTACCTGTATCTTAAATACCAGGGACATATCTATTCCGGATTTAAATAAGGAACTTGTCAATAAATATCACATGAGGATTGCTAATGGTTATGGTGATTTAAAAGGTAAGGCCTTTAGAATAGGCCATATGGGGGATTGGACCCTGGCTGATATTAGAGGTTTGTTAGTGACAATAAATGATATACTATCATTAAAATAGTATTTTTAAACCCTGTTGAATTGCAGGGTTTTTATTATTTTCGTGATAAACTGAATCTTTATATTTTTTTGACAATAAAAAAGGTTTTTATTATAATTTGATGAATATTATAGTAAAGGTGTTATTTTTATCAAAAAAATGAACAGGTTTTGTATGATTGGAGGGATTTTATGATTGATCTAAAAAAAATTTATAAGAGGGGTAAAGAAGGTAAAATAGGTAAAAAAATAGTCTTTACCAGGATAAGGGTAAAGACACTCCTGATAGTTTCTTTTTTATTAATAGGTATTGTGCCGCTTTCTATAATTGGATATTTTACATATCAGGGTTCAAGGGCTGCCATCGAAGAAAAAGTTGGTTTTTATTCTAAGGAGATTGTTAAACAGGTGGCAGATAAGATAGCTAATAAGCTGGCAGAATTAGAAAGGTCAACAATGATGATTATTAGTGACCGTGAATTGAATGAAATACTATCTACCAGAGAGTTTGAAAATGGTTTCTTGGAAATGCAGGCCAATAATAAGCTTACAGAAAAGCTTAATTCTATTACTTTTTCTAATAATGACCTAGAAGGTATTGTTATATTCAGGGAAAACGGGAGACATATATATTCCAATACCAGCAGGGTAGAGATTGAAGGGATGTTCGGCAAGGAATTTATAGATAGTGCCCTTTATCAAGAGGTAAATGAAGCTGCTGGACGCCCCTGCTGGGTAATTGGATACAGGGATGATTATGAAAATATCTATCTAATGAGGAGACTGACCAATTTACAATCTAGTAGAGCAATCGGTGTATTAGGGTATATTATAGAAAGTGATCTTTTAACTGATATTATTACTACTGCTCAATTTGGTGAAGGAGCTGCTGTTCAGTTATTTGCAGAAGATAAGACGATTATTACAGCTATAAATGATGAACTAAAGGGCAGGAGATTTAAGGGGACAATAGATTTGGATGAAAATAGTAATTATATTACTATTGGTAATCAAATAACAACCTTTGCAGATCTTGATAATGGTTGGATACTTGCCAGTAATATCCCTGTAAAATCATTAATGGGTGAAATTTATCAGGTTGGTAAGAAGACCATTTTAATTGGAATTGTATGCATTTTTATTGCTGTATTACTGGGTTTAATTATTTCACTGGGTATATCTAATCCACTACAGGAGATAATGAGTTTGATGAGCAGGGTAGAGAGAGGAGAGCTGACGGTTAGTTATGGTTTAAAAGGGAAGAATGAGATAGCCAGGCTGGCCAGTAGTTTTAATAAAATGACTAAAAATATCAGGGAATTAATAAATTCTACCCATAAGACCAGTGATATGGTTTTAAAAGATACAGGTGTAATAAGTGAAGTCTCCAGGCAATCATATTCTGCAGCACAACAGGTATCTGAATCAGTGGAGAGTATTTCTATAGGGGCGCAAAGCCAGGCTGATGATGTTCAGTCTACTACAGAGGTAATGGAACTGCTGGCTAAACGTATTGCTGATGTTAATGAAAATATTAAATTGGTTTTTAATGCTGCCAGGGAAATAAAAATTACCAGTAAAAATGCTGGAGAAACAGTAAATACTCTAAATGAGAAAAGCAATACAACTGCTGAAATGTCCAGCAGAATTAAAGAGGATATAAATAACTTAAATAATAAGGCTTTAGAAATCAGTAAAATTGTGGATATTATCAGTGGGATAAGTGAACAGACCAGTCTTCTTTCCTTAAATGCCTCTATAGAAGCAGCCCGTGCTGGTGATGCTGGTAAGGGGTTTGGGGTTGTGGCTGAAGAGATAAAGACTCTGGCTGAACAGACCAGTGAGGCAACTCAGACTATTGGTGATATAGTTAATAAAATACTTACTGAATCACAGAATACTGTTGAAGAGGTAGAAAAGGCAAATGTAATATTTGAAGAACAGAACAGGTCTGTACATGAGACAGAACAGGCCTTCAAAGGAATTATTGCTTCACTGGAAACAATAACAGAAGAAGTTAACAGGGTCAATGAAGCCATTACAGAAATAGATGATTATAAAGATAAAGTGGTTGATGAGATAGTTGGTATAGCCTCTATTGCCCAGGAGGCAGCTGCTTCTACTGAAGAAGTGACTGCTGCCAGTGAAGAACAGGTTTCTTCAGCAGATCAGTTAGCTAATCTTGCTAGTGAATTAAAAAATACGGTAGTTGAGTTAAATAAAAATTTAGATAGATTTATAATTTAAGATTAGATAAAATAATCTTCACTTCATTGTATTTTTCGCTTTATCATGTTATAATTTTGTATTAATAACTGTAAGCTTTGTTTAGCTGAAAATTATCAATTTACTATATTTGAGGTGATAAAAATATGGAGAAGAAGATTAAAGTAGGGGTAATGGGGGCTACCGGAATGGTTGGGCAGAATTATTTGAGGTTACTGGCTGACCACCCCTGGTATGAGGTAAGTTATGTAGCTGCTTCTCCCCGTTCTGCCGGAAAGACCTATGTGGAGGCAGTTGAAGGGAGATGGCAGATGATTACCCCGATACCAGACAATGTAAAGGGGTTAATTGTTGGTAATGCAGCTGATATATCAGCTGCTAAAGGGAAATGTTCGTTATTGTTTTCCGCTGTGAATCTTCCTAAAGAAGAGATTAAGAAACTGGAAATGGCTTATGCTGATCAGGGGTTTGCAGTTGTCTCAAATAATTCTGCCCACCGTCATACAGCAGATGTACCTATGTTAATACCAGAGGTAAATGCAGCCCATGCTGAGATTATTCCACAACAGCGCAAACATTACGGTTGGGATAAGGGTCTGCTGGCTGTTAAACCAAATTGTAGTGTGCAGAGCTATGTTACACCTGTCTATGCCTTGATGGAAAAGGGTTATCGGGTAGATGAAATGATTGTGACAACCCTACAGGCCCTGTCAGGTGCAGGTTATCCAGGACCATCTGCCCTTGATATGCTTGACAATGTAGTACCTTTTATTAATGGTGAAGAAGAGAAATCTGAAATTGAACCACAGAAGATATTGGGGGATATTAAGAATGGTAAATTTGTCTATGATGAATCAATAAAAATATCAGCTCATTGTAACAGGGTGTCGGTTATAGATGGGCATACTGCCTGTGTGAGTTTGAAATTCAAAGGGGAAAAACCAGAAATAAGTGAGATAACTAAGATTTGGGAAGAGTTTAGTTCCGTACCCCAGGAATTAGAGCTGCCTACTGCCCCTGAACAGGCTATTGTAGTAAGACATGAAGCAGATAGACCTCAACCCAGGAAAGACCGTGATGAAGGTAAAGGTATGGCAGTCACTGTTGGTAGGTTAAGGAAATGTAATGTCTTTGATTATAGGTTTGTAGGCCTCTCTCATAATACAGTAAGAGGAGCGGCCGGTGGTGCTATTCTTATGGCTGAACTGTTAACAGCTAAAGAATATATTAAATAAATACAATCAATAATACCAGATAAAGGGTATATCTTTTATCTGGTTTTTCTTTTACAAAGTGATACCATTATCAGGATAAAACTTGACATTATTTAAGAAAATAGTTATACTTTAATCAACTAAAGTAAGTAATGGTTCTGAAAGGAGAGAGCTATGCAGCAGGAACAAATACTAATACTGGATTTTGGGGGTCAGTATAGTCAACTAATTGCCCGCCGTGTCAGGGAGGCAAAGGTATATTCAACTATCTTACCCTATGATGTAGATATTGCAAAAATTAAGGAATTAAATCCTGAAGGGATAATATTTTCTGGGGGGCCAAAGAGTGTTACCCTGGAAGATGCTCCAAAAATAGATAAGGAGATTTTTGAACTGGGAATACCTATTCTTGGCATTTGTTATGGTATGCAGTTAATGGCTAAATTACTTGCCGGGGGTGTTGTTGAAAAGGCAGAGTATGGTGAATATGGTAAAGCCAGGTTAAATATAATTGATAATCAAGGGATTTATGAAGATATTGAGGATAGTCAGGTCTGGATGAGCCATGGTGACCATGTTAAAGAGGTTCCAGATGGTTTTGTAATAGCTGCCAGGACAGAGGTAACCCCGGTGGCAGCGATGAGTAATTATGAAAAGGGTCTTTATGGTGTGCAGTTCCACCCTGAGGTTGTACATACTATATACGGTAAGGAAATTTTACATAACTTTTTATTCAGGGTCTGTGGAGTAAGTGGTGACTGGAACATGGCAGATTTTATTAATGAAGAGTTAAGGACTATAAAAGCAAAGGTCGGCAGTGATAGGGTTATCTCCGGCCTTTCTGGTGGTGTTGATTCAGCGGTTGCCTCTGCTATGGTCCACAAAGCGATTGGTGACCAGCTGACCTGCATTTTTGTTGACCATGGATTACTACGCAAAGGTGAAGCCGAACAGGTTAAAAGGACCTTTGCTGAAGAATTTAATATGAGTTTGGTTTATGTGGATGCTAGAGAGAGGTTCTTGAAAAAACTGGCTGGAGTAAAGGAACCGGAGGAAAAAAGGAAGATTATTGGTAGTGAATTTATCAGGGTTTTTGAAGAAGAGGCTGCTAAACTGGGGGATGCCAGGTATCTTGTTCAGGGCACACTCTATTCTGATGTTATCGAAAGTGGTGGTAGTGATTCGGCTGCAACTATAAAAAGCCATCATAACGTAGGTGGTCTCCCTGAAGATATTGAGTTTGAATTAATAGAGCCTCTCCGCGACTTATTTAAGGATGAAGTCAGGAAAATAGGTGAGGTTCTCGGTTTACCAGATGATATAGTCTGGCGTCAGCCTTTTCCTGGTCCCGGGCTGGCCATCAGGATTATTGGTACTGTTGAAGAAGAGAAATTGGAGATACTGCGGGAAGCTGATGCTATTATTCAGGAAGAGATTAAAGAAGCTGGTTTATATAAAGAAATCTGGCAGTCCTTTGCTGTTCTACCTGAAATAAGGAGTGTTGGTGTTATGGGTGATGAAAGGACATATGGTTATCCCATAGTTTTTAGGGCAGTTACCAGTGATGATGCCATGACAGCAGATTGGGCCAGACTCCCTTACGAATTAATGGAACGTATTGCTAACAGAATAGTCAATGAAGTTAAATCAATTAACCGGGTTGTTTATGATATAACCTCAAAACCTCCAGGAACTATTGAGTGGGAGTGATTTTAAAGGAGAGGATTTAAATGAGCAGGAGCCTTAAAGGTGAATTTACTGATCAACTCTTTGATGCAATTTTACAGCTGAATAACAGGGAAGAGTGTTATAGATTCTTTGAGGATATTGCCACTGTAAGTGAAGTCAAATCCCTTGGACAGAGGTTTGAGGTTGCTAAAATGTTGAGAACTGGTGCAACCTATGAAGAAATAGTTGATAAGACCGGTGTCAGCACAGCCACCATTAGTAGGGTAAAAAGATGCCTGTATTATGGGGCTGATGGTTATAGTCTCATCCTTGATAGGATGGGATATCTGGAGGAAGAATAAACCGGTCTTCTCATAAATAAAACTATATATTAGATCCACCCCTGGATCTAAATGACTGGGAGGTGAGAAATGTGAGGTTGACTACGCGCAAGATTGTAGTTGCTGGAATGTTGGGGGCTGTTTCCATAATACTTGGATTATCAGGCCTTGGATTGATTCCTGTGCCAACTCCGGCAGGAGCAGTAACTATCATGCATATACCAGCAATACTTGGTGGTGTATTAGAAGGACCTGTGGTAGGTCTGCTTATTGGTTTGATTTTTGGTATGTCAAGTTTTTTTAGGGCAACAAGTGTTCTCTTTGCTGATCCAATAATAGCTATTTTACCACGCTTATTAATTGGTATTACTGCTTATTTTGCCTATCTGGGTTTCCGTGAGAAAAACACTAGCGTTGGCCTCATTGTAGCCGGGCTTGTAGGAACCGTGACTAATACGGTATTAGTTCTTGGTCTGGCTGTTTTTAGGGGTTATCTACCATATGAAGCAGCATTATCAGTTGCTCTGGTACATGGTGTTCCAGAGGCAGTAGTAGCTGCTATTCTGGTTAGTCTGGTAGGAAAGGCTGTTATGATGTATCAGGACAAGAATCAGTCGGCAGAAAAAAATCTAAACAAATAATTAAATTATTAGTGAAAAGATAGGGCCTGTGATGGGCCCTATCTTTTAATGCATAGTTATACGATTTTTATTTTTATTTAGAAAGTTAAAAATATTATAGTTGGTGGTAAAAAATGTTGAGTGAAAGTAAAATTCCTTTATCATATAATTAGTATAGAATTTAAACTAGGAGGAGATTTAATGAAAAAGGTTTTTGTGTTGTTATTAGTAATAGCTATGTTGACAGTGATGGCTGTTTCTGGCTTAGCTAAAGAGACGAGACTTACTTACTGGACTTATCAGGAACTGCATAAGGAGTTTATGGATGATGCAGTAGAGGTCTGGAATGAGAAAAATCCAGATAATCAAATAGTCTTAGAGACTTCTGTTTATCCATATGATCAGATGCATAACAAACTCCTGATTGCACTTCAATCAGGTGTTGGAGCTCCAGATTTGTCAGATATTGAAATTAGTAAATTTGCTAATTATTTAAAAGGCAAAACACCTCAGTTAGTTCCTTTAAATGATGTAGTAGAACCAGTGTTGGATAAAACTATTAAGGCCAGGTTTGACAACTATTCTAAAGGTGGTAAATACTATGGCATGCCCTTTCATGTTGGTGCTGAAGTTATGTATTACAACAAAGAGTATCTGGACGCAGCTGGTGTTGATGTAGATGAGATAGTAACCTGGGATGATTATGTTGAGGCTGGTAAGAAGGTTAAGGCAGCAACTGGTAAACCCATGACCACTATCGAAGTTACTGAACACTGGTCTTATTATCCTTTAATTAGCCAGGCTGGTTCTGATATCTTTGCACCAGATGGTGAGGTTATTTTGGATAATGAGACAAATATTAAGGTTCTACAATTCTTAAAAGATATGATCTATAAACATGAAATAGCCATACCTGCCCCTGGTGGATTTCATCATTCAGAAGAATATTGGGCCTTTATGAACAATGGTGGGGCAGCTTCCCTGATGATGCCTATCTGGTATATGGGGCGTTTTGTTCAGTATATGCCTGATCTTAAAGGCAAGATGATTATCAGACCACTGCCGGCCTGGGAAGAAGGCGGTAATAGATCTGCTGGTATGGGTGGTACAGGTACGGTTGTTACCATACAAAGTAAACATAAAGACTTAGCTGTGAATTTCCTGGGAGAGGCCAAGTTATCTAAAGAAGCCTCTAAAAAATTGTGGACAGTACTGGGTTTTGACCCTGTAAGATGGGATGTCTGGGATTCCCCAGAAATGAAAGCTGATAATGATTACACAGATTATTTTGGTAAAGGTATTTTTGATATTTTACTTGAGATTAAAGAGGAGATAAATCCAACAGTTATTACAGAAAAATATCCAAAGGCTATAGACCTTCTTAAGAAAAATGTATCTTTTAAAGCCTTAAAAGAACAGAGCATGACTCCTGAAGAAGTCCTTAAAGAAGCAGCTGAAGAATTAAAATAAAGACCTCTATGCTAAAATAATAAAAGATTCAGCTGTTATAGTAATATTAACAGTTGAATCTTTTAAACTTTAAGAGGAAGGTGATAGATTATGAAAGCTAGAAGAAAGTGGAGCTTAACAAATACATTCTTAAATTCACCAAAATTTGTACCATATCTATTTGTCTCACCATTTATTATTGCCTTTTTATTGTTTTATTTATATCCCATGATATCAACTATAATTATGAGTTTTCAGGAGATCGGCTTTGGTGAAGTTAGTTATGTGGGATTAGCTAATTATGAGAAACTACTTAACAAGCATTATTTGAGTGCTTTGATGACAAGCACGAGTTATACTTTCTGGACTATATTAATATTAATTCCTTTACCACTTGTACTGGCAGTTTTATTAAATAGTAAACATACCAGATTTAAAAATTTTTTTCGTTCATCTTTATTTATGCCGGCACTTACGTCTGTAATTGTAGCAGGTATGTTTTTTCGTTATTCCTTTGGAGAAAATCCACAGACTTTAATGAATTCTTTAGTAGGCCTTTTTGGTATAGAACCTATTGTCTGGCTGCAGAACTCTACCCCAGCGATGATTGGTCTGGTTATACTATGTACCTGGCGCTGGTTAGGGGTTAATATAATCTATTTTCTATCTGGTCTTCAGGGGATACCTGATGAGATCTATGAAGCAGCTGCTATAGATGGTGCTAATAGATGGGATAAATTTCGTCATATAACTATACCGAATCTCAAACCAGTGATAATCTATGTCTTAACCATTAGTGTTTTTGGTGGTTATAAGATGTTTGCTGAGAGCTATGCCTACTGGCAGACTGCTACACCTGGTGATATTGGTATGACTATTGTTTCTTATATCTATCAGGTTGGTTTTAATAATTTTGAAATGGGTTATGCCTCTGCTATTGGGATAACACTTTTATTGATAGTTTTGATAATAAACCTTATTCAATTAAAATTCTTTGGCTTATTTAAGAAAGAGGGTGAATAGCTAATGTCAAAATTAAAAGAGAGTATAAATACTTCAGTGGGGGAAAAGGTGATTAATACCACCTCGATGGTATACCTGTTTGTTTTAATATTAATGGCCTTATTTGCGCTTTTACCTTTCTTTTTTATGCTGGTCTCTTCCTTTAAACCAGGGGCTGAGATAATTAAAAATGGTATCAATACAAAGATAGAATTGGATGTTATGTCTTTTAGGAATTACTTTATCTTATTCAAAGAGAGTAATGGTATTTATTTAGATTGGTATAAAAACAGTGTTATAATTACAGGGCTCCATACCGTGATATCTGTTTTCCTTTGTGCACTGGTTGGTTATGGCCTGGCAATGTATGAATTTAAAGGTAAAAACTTAATCTTTGTACTTGTACTGGTTTTACTGATGGTACCGATTGAAATATTGATTTTACCGCTCTATAAATTATCGGTATTACTTCATATAATTGATACCTATGCTGGGGTTATTTTACCCTTTGTTGTCTCACCTGTAGCAATATTTTTCTTCCGGCAATTTGCTATAGGGCTTCCTAGAGAATTACTTGATGCTGGTAGAATCGATGGTTGCTCAGAATTTGGTATCTTCTTTAGAATAATGATGCCTTTGATGAAACCTGCTTTTGGTGCTATGGTTATATTACAGGCTATGTTCAGCTGGAATGCCTTTGTCTGGCCTTTGATAGTACTTAGGACAAATACAAATTTTACTCTGCCGATTGGGCTGGCTTCGTTAATAACCCCTTATGGTAATAGTTATGATATGCTTTTTTCGGGGGCTGTTGCCTCAGTAGTTCCAATTATTATTATCTTTTTATTTAATCAGAAATCTTTTATTTCAGGTTTAACTGTAGGTGGAGTAAAGGGTTGACAGTTAGTTTTTAAAAATAGGAGCTGGTATTTTATGAATAATAAAAGGAGTGAGAGTTGGCTAATGATTAATAGTGTAGTATTTTTTACCTTGGTGAGTTTGATTATATTATTGTCAAATAGGGTTTTAGCAGTAGATGATAAGGTTATTACGATTAGCAAAATTGAAGAGGTTGAGTTGAGTACAGTAGTGGGAGTAAGGCCTGAACTGCCAGCAGAGGTAGAGGTTGAATATAGTAATGGTCAAACAGATAATCTGGCAGTAGTTTGGGAGGACATGGATCCTGGTGCATATAATAAAAAGGGGGAATTTACTGTTTCTGGTAGGGTGAAACCCCTTAAATACCCTTCCCCCCTTATTGAGCAGCGGGCTGACCCTTATATTTATAAACATACAGATGGCTATTACTACTTTACTGCTTCTGTACCTGAATATGATCGGATTGTACTTAGAAGGGCAAAAACTATTGAAGGATTGAGCACTGCTCCAGAGAAAGTGCTCTGGATAAAACACCCTACTGGAGAGATGAGCAAACATATCTGGGCACCGGAGATTCATTATATAGATGGGAATTGGTATATTTATTTTGCTGCCGGGCAGGAAGAAGATATCTGGGCTATCCGACCCTATATATTGGAATGCAAGGATGAAAATCCATTGACTGGAAACTGGGAAGAAAAAGGTAAATTGAATACTAACTTTAAAAGTTTTTCTCTTGACGCTACAACCTTTGAACATAAGGGAGAGCGATATATTGTATGGGCTCAGAAAACTGATAATGATATGGTTTCAAATATATATATAGATAGATTAAAAAACCCCTGGACTATAGAGGGGAATCAGGTATTAATCGCTGAACCGATTTATGATTGGGAAAGGATAGGGTTTAATGTCAATGAAGGTCCTGCGGTAATAAAAAGGAATGGTCGGATATTTATTGCCTATTCTGCCAGTGCTACAGACCATAATTACTGTATGGGATTACTTACCGCAGATGATGATAGTGATCTGCTTGATCCTGTTTCCTGGGAAAAAACACCCTATCCTGTGTTTACCAGTAATAAAGAAACTGAACAATATGGCCCTGGGCATAATTCATTTACAGTTGCAGAGGATGGAAAGACCGATCTTTTAGTTTACCATGCCCGACCATATAAAGAGATTGAAGGAAACCCCCTCTATGATCCCAATCGGCATGCCCGAGTTCAGAGACTATATTGGAACAGTGATGGGACACCTAATTTCGCATACCCGGGCTATCAGCTTAAGACTTCATTAAAGGCCAGCGCCAGAGTGATAGTAAAATAAATTAAGTTTAATTGTGTTTTATGTATTAAAATATAGTAGTATAATCAACTACTATATTTTAATACTATAACAATAAATTCAAAACACTTCAATAATTTGTTAACGAATAGTTGACAGATAATTGCATATATATTATAATAATACCATAATAAATCTAAACGTTTAGAAATTTGGATTACCTATTTTAATACAAAAGTTGCTAAATAAGGTGATAAAATTGGCTACAATAAAAGATGTTGCGAAACTTGCGAATGTTTCGATTGCTACTGTCTCAGCTGTAATAAATAAAGACTCAGGAGTAAAAGTAAGTGATAAATTGACCAGGAAGGTTGAAAAGGCCATTGGTGAACTTAATTATCGTCCTAATCGGATTGCCCAGGCCCTTTCACGAAAAGAAACTCTTGTTTTAGCTTATATAGTACCTTCGATTACTAATGAATTTTTCCCACAGCTGGCTAAAGCAGTTGAAGATCTAGCCTTCAAAAAGGGCTATGGGGTTTATCTATGTAATACAGAAGGCAAAGTTGATCGAGCCAGGTATTATCTTGAATCATTAATTGAAAATAGGGTAGCAGGGGTAATAACTTCCCTGACCTGGGAAATAGAAGAAGTAAACTTTATAGACCATTTGCAGGATGAAAATATTCCAATAGTAGGGATGGCAGGTGCTAGAACCAGTAAGAAAATTGATACCATTATACCTGATGATATGGAGGGTGGTCGACTGGCTGTGCGGCATTTGGTAGAAAAGGGATATCGAAACATAGGTTTTATTGGTATAAATAACAGTCAGACTACTAATGAAAGGCTAAAGGGTTATCGGCAGGCTTTAGTAGAAGCCGGGCTAAATTATCAAGAAGATTTTATAAAATTTTGTAAATCCTTTAGATATGAGGAAGTAATAGCTATTGTCCAGAAAATGATTAGCCAAAACCCTGAGATAGATGCCCTTTTTGTTTATAATGATCTCATGGGTTCTGTTATAATAGACGGCTTACGCCAAATAGGAAAGAAAATACCTGGGGATATTGCTTTGGTTGGGTTTGATGATAGTGTGGCATCATTTACCTTTCCCAAACTAACAACCATGAGTATTCCTAAATCCAGGATGGCCGACCTGGCGATGGATATACTCTTTAAGAGAATTAATAGAGATACCACAGCTCCTGTACATATTAAAATTTCTCCAGAATTAATAGTAAGAAATACTTCTTAAATTGTGGTTTTTTCTAAACGCTTAGAAATAAAGTCTAATTTAGTCGGATAGTGTTTTAAATTTTTCAAATGTTTTATGTAATTTTATTTTTCAGATATTATTATATATTGAGCCAACCTCTTTGTTGTCTATAATATTGTCAGTATAGTGGAAAATCAGTTTATGAGGCAACAGTGAAAATTAATCAAAAATGTTTTTATTTTGAGGAATCTAAGTAGTGATCAATTATTAAAAATAAAAAAAGTGGTGATGAAATGAACAAGTTAATACTAAATGCAGACATTAAGAAAGGTAAAATCAATAGGAATATTTATGGGCATTTTGCTGAACATTTAGGTAGGTGTATTTATGAGGGTATCTGGGTTGGTGAGGATTCTGATATTCCTAATACTCGTGGTATCAGGAATGATGTAGTAGAAGCTCTAAAGGAGATAGATATCCCAGTTCTTCGCTGGCCTGGGGGTTGTTTTGCTGATGAGTATCACTGGAAAGATGGTGTAGGGCCCCGGGAAAAACGTGCTAAAATAGTCAATACCCACTGGGGTGGGGTAACGGAAAATAACCATTTTGGCACACATGAGTTTTTGGATTTATGTGAGCAGTTAAATGCTGAACCATATATCTGTGGTAATGTAGGCAGTGGTACGGTTTATGAGATGCAGCAGTGGGTTGAATATATGACATTTGCTGGAGAATCTCCTATGACAAACTGGCGTCAAGAAAATGGGAGAGATAAACCTTGGAAATTAAGGTATTTTGGTGTAGGTAATGAAAATTGGGGTTGTGGGGGAAATATGCGGCCCGAATACTATGCTGATTTATATAGGCGTTACCAGACTTATGTACGCAATTATGGTGATAATAAAATTTACAAAATTGCCTGTGGCCCTAATACAGATGATTATGAGTGGATGGAAATACTAATGAGTAGAGCTGGTAAATATATGGATGGTTTAAGTCTGCATTATTATACTGTTCCTGGAGACTGGGAAAATAAGGGTTCTGCTACTGATTTTGATAAAAAAGAGTGGTTTAATACATTAAAGAAAGCCCTTTATATGGAGGAACTTATTGAAAAACATAGCACTATTATGGATAAATATGACCCGGATAAAAAAGTAGGTTTAATAGTTGATGAATGGGGTGCCTGGTATAATGTGGAACCAAATACAAATCCAGGCTTTTTGTATCAACAAAATTCATTAAGAGATGCCCTGATTGCTGGTATTAATTTAAATATCTATAATAATCACTGTGACCGTGTTCAGATGGCTAATATTGCTCAGACAATAAATGTTCTTCAAGCAATGGTTTTAACACGTGGAGAAGAAATATTACTTACTCCAACTTATCATGTTTTTGAAATGTACAAAGTCCATCAGGATGCTCAATTGTTAGATTTCAACTTAGTTAGTGAAGATTATCAGATGGAAGATGAAAGCATACCTGCGGTCAATGGATCTACTTCAGTAGACAGGGAAGGTAATATTAATATTACTTTATGTAATCTAAAAGATGATAAAAACATTAAATTAGAATGTGTATGTAACAGTACAGAATTGGCTATATCTGATCTTAAGGGCAGGGTATTGACTTCTGATAAATTAAATGCCCATAATACTTTTGAAGATAAAAATAGAGTAAAACCACAACAATTTGATGATTATAATTTAACAAAGGATGGTTTTCAAGTTAATCTTCCTTCCAGTTCTGTTGTTCGTTTAACTATAAAAGGATAGCAGCTAGTTTTATTTGAGACTTTAGGAGGTGAAAATGTTCAAAAAATAATATATTTTAAAGAATAAATTGTTAAATGAAAGTCTTGAATTTTATTAAGGAGGAAAATTTTAAGATGAAAAAGATTCTAGTATTAAGTTTGATGTTGCTTTTACTCAGTTTTAATGTACTAGCTGCTGATTATTATCCTGAATATACTGGTGAGCCAACAACAATAAGCATGTGGGCTTGGACCAGTAATGAGAATTATTCCATTGATGAATTTGAAAAGATATACCCTAATATTAAAGTGGAATGGGAAAATTTTGATACTCACTATGATAAAGTCCAGACTGCCTTATCAGCTGGAGACGGGCTGCCAGATGTATTGATGATAGAATATTCATATGCCCCTCAATATATGGATCTTGGAGCATTTCAAGCAATAAATGAATGGCTGGATGAGGAAACATTTATTGAGCTTTATGGTGAAGCTGCTTTGGGTTGGTGTGCCATGGATGGAGAAATATATGGAACACCACAGGATAGTGGAGCAATGGCCATGTTTTATAGAAAAGACGTCTTTGATAAATATGGTCTGACTGTTCCAACTACCAGGGAAGAATACATAGAACAGGCCAAAAAGCTTGAAGAAGTAGCTCCAGAATTGAATTTCGCAAGACCACCTCTTGGCTACGCTATGTGGTGGATTGGTCAGGTATGGGAAGCAGGTGGAAAACTTTTTGATTTTCATGATGGTGACTGGTATATTAACTTTACCAATCCTGTAGCTGAAGAGGTTTTTGAAACCTGGGGTGAATGGTTTGATGAAGGTATAATAGATATGCAGATGTATTGGAATCCAGATTGGTACAATACTTTAAATGAAGGGACAACTGCTGTAGTTGAAATGGGTTGTTGGTTTGCTGAATGGCTGAGATATAATGCCGCTGATTCTGAAGGTCAATGGAGGGTTACTATTCCACCTCAGTGGAATCCAGATAAACCACATAATGGTATGGTCGGAGGCTCTGGATTTTATGTAACTGCACATTCAAAAAATCCTGAGGCAGCAGCAATATTTGTTAACTGGTTGAATTCTCACCCGGATTCACTTAAGTGCTTACATGATTATAGTAATTTGCCGGTTATGGTTTCTAAGAGGTTTGAAGAGGTAATAGATAAAGTTGCTGGGCCTGATGAATTTTTTGGTGGTCAAAATATTGGTGAGGTTTTATGGGGCTCACATCAGTTAATTAATAGTACCTTTGTTGCCCTACCTATTATGTCAAATGTTGATGAGAGTTTAAGCCTTCTCCTTCAGAATTATGCAGATGGTAAGATTGATAAATTCAGTGATATACTTCCTATGTGGGAAAAAGAAGTAATTGATACTATGGATGAATTTGGTTATTCTAATATAGTTGTTGGAGAGCTACCTTAATAAGAAAAAAAGGGGGGATAATTCCCCCGCTCCTTTTTTTAATATTTCAATGAAAAATAGAATTATTTATTAGAGATGAAAAAAACTGGAGGTGTAACAAATGGACAGAAAAAAATGGATGTCTTCAATTAAAGCATATCTCTTTCTTGCCCCATTTTTGATTCTCTTTATTGCTATGGTAATTTACCCAATATTTTTAGGGGCTAAGCTTTCCCTTTATGGTCAGAGAGGAGCAAGGATGTGGTATGTAGGCTTACAAAACTATATGAGAATATTTCAGGATCCGAAGTTCTGGGAGTCTTTTAAGATACCATCTTTTCTTTTATTAATTCAGGTCCCTTTGATGATTTTTATAGCAATCATTCTTGCTATTTTATACGAAAGAATGCGTAAACAGGGGGGAGCTATTTATAGATTTATTTATTATCTCCCCTACACCATACCCGGTATAGTATCTGGTATAGTCTGGTCATATATATTTTCTGATTCCATGTCTCCATTTCGTTCAATACTGGATTTGTTTGGGCAATCGGGTCTTAAGATTTTGACCAGGCAAAACTTACCCGCAATATTGCTTGTTATAATATTATGGGCTTTTACAGGATATACTGCCTTTATTATTTATTCTTCTCTGCTTTCAATTCCCAAAGAGTTTTCTGAAGCGGCGCAATTGGATGGGGCTACTTTCTGGCAGATAGCTTTTAAGATAAAAATTCCACTTTTGAAGGATGTTATCATTACTCTATTCATATTTAATGCTATTGGAGCAATACTAATTTTCAGAGAACCCTGGATGATAGGCAGAGTAACAGGAGCCCTTATAATCTTGCCTCAAAATTATACTCCGGCAATTTACATATATACCTCTGCATTTCAGCAGGGGAGATTCACATATGCTGCGGCGATGGGATTAATTTTGGCTCTTATAACCTTTATGATTTCTCTGTATTTTTTAAGACGTGCAGCAAAACAAATGTTGAAATAAAAATTGTAGTAAAAGCTGATAGTATTATAGAGGGGGTATTATAGTGAAAAAAAATAAAAATTTACTTATTAAACTTATTTTAGTAGTCTTATCAATTTATTTTATTTTCCCTTTTTACTGGTTAATTATGAGTACAACAAAAAATGTTAGCCAGCTGTTTCAGAAGTCCTTGCTTCCCGGTAATCCTAGTCATTTTGTGGAAAATATTAAAACTGTCTTTACTTATGAGGATGGTGTCTTTTTTAAGTGGCTGGGTAATTCATTTTTGTATGCTAGTCTTGGTGCTTTTATTGCAATATTTATTGCCTGTCTGGTAGGATATGCTTTCCGTAGGTATGATTTTTATGGGAAAAAGATTATCTTCATTGTAATTTTAGGTTTTTCAATGGTTCCGGTCTATGCAATTATTTTACCCCTTTTTATGTTATTTAAAGACCTGGCTTTAATTAATACAAGACTGGCAGTTCTCCTGCCATCTTTTGTTAATGTTTTTAGTGTCTATTTAATGATATCTTATTGGAATCAGGTTCCAGAAGAGGTATTTAGTGCAGCCCAAATAGATGGGGCTAATGATATACTTATATTCTTTAAAATAGGGCTTCCTAATGTTATTCCCGGGTTTATCACCCTGTTCTTACTGCATTTTGTTACTACCTGGAATAATTTTTTCCTCCCTTTGGTTGTAGTTAATAGTAGGGCAAAAATGCCTTTGATACTAGGGATAACAACAATTACTGATTCACAGGGTTTCCCGGTTTATAATCTGACTCTTACCGCCAGTTTCTTTACGATTCTGCCTCTGCTAATACTGTTTATTTCATTACAGAAATATTTTAAACCACAGTTATATAGTACTCGGTAGAGAACGAATATTAACACTGGAATAAGGGGGAGAATATATGTTATGTCAGTAAATAGGTATTGTAAAGGCTGTAATACGACAGTTAAACTTCCAGCTGGGGATATATATGACCTTTTGCAGAATAACTCTAAATTTGAAAAAGAATTAGTCCCCAAACATGTTTATCAAGAGAGAATTGAACTATGTGAAAAGTGTTCTGCCCTTATTGCTAAGACCACATGCCGTTATAGTGGTTTCTTAATATATATAGCAGCTGCTGATAATAATGTGCATTGCTTTAGACCAGCTGGTTCTAAATGGTAATTTTACAAAAAGAGATTCCTATATTTTGCAGGATTCTCTTTTTCTATGTCTAAATTTAATTTATTTAAAATAGATCTTGATTTCCTTAAAAATTAATATAAGAATTTTATAAAAAGGGCAAGTTTTTTGAAAAGGACTTGAATAATTTATAATTAGTGATATAATATAATTTGTACACGCGTCCAACAGAGGTGAAAAAATGACTAGCCAGGAAATAGCAGATTTATGTGGTGTTTCAAGAGCAACTGTGTCAAGAGTGATTAACAATGATCCAAATGTTAAGGAAGAAACCAGAAAAAAAATATTATCAATTATAGAAAAAAACAATTATGTACCAATAGAATCTGCGCGACGTTTAGCTGGAATAGAGAGTAATATTATTGGTTTATTTATTCTTGATATTAATATTTCCCAGTCTACATCAAGGGTTTCAAAAAGTACTTACTTTTCACAATTAGATAATCTTATTATAGATAAGGCAAATAATATGGGTTACAATGTATTGGTTTCTATTATTACTTCAGAAGAACAACTTAAAGAAGCAAAAAATTTATTTATCAGTAGAACCATTTCAAGTGGCATATTTGTTGGTTCCTTTAATAATAATTCTCTACTTAATGAGTTTGTTGAATTAGAGTATCCTATTATAATTATTGATTATAATCATGGTATTAACAATTCGATTCCTAAAAATTTATTACTTATCAATCTAGATAATATGATAGGTGGGTATAAAGCCACGAAACACTTAATTGAGAATGGGCATAAGAAGATAGGACATATCACTGGAGATATGCGTAAGTTATCAGGACAAGCGCGGCTGACAGGTTATAAAAAAGCATTATTAGATGCTAATTTAATATATAATAAAAAATACATAAGATTTGGAAATTTTCAAGAGGAACAGGGCTATAGATTAACTAAAGACCTCCTTGAAAAGGAAAAGATAACCGCTATTTTTGCAGCTAATGATGGTATGGCATTAGGGTCAATTAAAGCTATTAATGAAATGGGATTAAAGGTTCCTAATGATATCTCTGTTATTGGATTTGATAATATTGATATAGCTTCATATATGACACCGGAATTGACCACTGTTGACTCCTCATTAGAGAAAATTGCAAAACAAAGTGTTAGTTCACTGGATTATTATTTTAGAAATAAGAAATTTGCCAGTGAAGAAATTATTGTCTCTGCAGATATTATATATCGACAATCCGTTAAGTCTATATAGTTTTTTGCTTAATAAATGTACACGCGTACATACAATGCTTTTTATATTAAAGATTCCCAATAAGTTCTGTTTTCTTTACATGTACACGCGTACATATTATGAAATATCCTATTTTGATTTTTCGAATTGTTATCTTTATTCAGACAGCCAAGAGTTTTATGGGGAGGTGATTATAAAAGTATATTTCTATCTAGTAGGTGGGTTGAAATTGTTTCTAAAATCAAACAAAAGGGGTGTTTTAATGAAGGGTTTTTGTAGAGTTGTTCTGGTTTTTATGTTTATTGTCTTGTTTAGTGTAGTTTCATTAGCTGTAGAGTTAGACCGTAGTGAAACCCTGGTAATTACAGGGGCTGCCTGGGGTCCTCCTTCTACCTGGAATATTTTGATTCCCAATAGGCAGATGGGGACTGGTGGTCTTGTCTATGAGACCTTATTTTCCTATAATCCATTGACTAATGAGTATAGACCGTGGCTGGCAGAGAGTGGGGAATGGGTTTCAGACAATGAATATGTAGTTAACTTAAGAAGGGGTATTAAGTGGACTGATGGTGAAGCCTTTGATGCCGATGACCTTGTTTTCACCTATGAACTTGCTAGAGATAATGCCGTATATTATTCCCCTGTGTGGAACTGGCTGGGCTCAGTAGAAGCAGAAGACAACTACACAGTTAGATTTACTTTTGATGAACCACATTATGCAGAATGGGATAAAGAATTATATCAGAGGTATATTATACCAGAGCATATCTGGAGTAAGGTTCCAGCTGATAAATTAATACCTAGAACCAATGCTAATCCTGTTGGTACAGGACCTTACTTATATTATACTGCTGGACAGGATAGAATGGTCTGGGAAAGGAATGACAATTGGTGGGGTAATGAGGTGTTTGGAACCCCCAAACCTAAATATATTGTTGACCTGGTAAATGTAAGTAATAATATAACACTTGGTATGTTAATGAAAGGTGAAATAGACCTGAGTAATAACTTTATTCCAGGTGTGGAAAAGATTAAAGGGGTTGCTGGACTCAAAACCTGGTATGAAAAAGAGCCATATATGCTTTCCTGGAATACTGCCAATCTATACATGAATACTACCAGAAAACCAATGGATGATTCTGCCTTTAGAAGGGCGCTGGCCTTTGCCATGAATAAGCATACTATTGTTGATAAGGTATATGGGGGGCTTGTTAAAGCAGCTAACCCTACCGGTTTATTTGGTCAAGGTTGGTTAGCTTACCTTGATCAAGGTGTTGTAGATGAATATGGATTCTATTTTGACCCATCTAAAGCAGTAGCCCTACTTGATAAAGCCGGTTATGTAGATAGTGATGGTGACGGCTGGAGAGATCAGCCAAATGGTGAGCCAATTGAATTGGAGGTCATGGTTCCCAGTGGGTGGACTGATTGGATGGAAGCGGTTAAAGTTGTTTCCAATAATGCTGCAGCAGTAGGTGTAAATATCCAAGCTGTTTTCCCTGATACATCATTATATGATAACAATAGGTTTACCAGGAATTTTGATTTGATGATCGGTAACCAGCAGACAACCCTGACATCTACTCCCTTTGATTACTGGAATGGTGTTGCCAATGATGGTATTTATGGTGAACGTATTGCTAATGGAAACTGGGGAGCCTATGATAATCCAGAACTGTTTGCCTTAATTGATGAATTTAATATGACAAATGATGAGACAGAAAAGATGAAAATAGCAGCTGAAATTGAGAAAACCCTCTTAGTTGAAATGCCGACTATTCCATTATGGCATAATGGTTTATGGGCCCAGTATACAAATGCAAACTGGACTAATTGGCCCTCTGAAGACAATCCCTATGGTGTTCCTGTAACCTGGGATAATGCCTATCAACTGGGTATGATTGATGTCTTAATCGGACTGGAACCAGTTAAGTAAATAGTTTGGTCGGTCTTTAAAGTTGTTTATAATAAAAAAACATAGTTTTCGATAAAAAATTAGATTCAACAGGTCCGTCGATAAAATTGTCGGACCTGTTCTATAGAAAGGAGTTTTCCAAAAAATGGGCAAATATCTTAGCAAAAAGATTATAATATATCTCATAACCTTTGTCCTTGCTGTAACAATTAATTTCGTTATTCCCCGGATGATGCCTGGAGACCCTATCCAATCTCTGATGTCCCGTTTTTCAGTAATGGAAGGTGGTAGAGAGATAATAGAGGAACAGTTAACTTTATTATTTAATTTAGATGACCCCCTGCCAGTTCAGTATTTAAATTACTGGAAGTCTATTTTTACCGGGGATTTTGGGATAAGTATTATGCAATTTCCCAAACCGGTTACTGCTATAATTAGTACGGCAATAATATATGATTTGATATTATTGATACCTGCTATCATCTTAAGCTGGATTGTTGGTAATAGACTTGGTGCCTTATCTGGTGTAAGTAAAAGGGCAGATAATATTATGATGCCAGTTTTCTATTTCTTAAGTTCGTCCCCTTATTTCTGGCTGGCCGGGGTTTTAGCATTTTTCCTCGGGGTACAGCTGGGCTGGCTGCCGATCAGTGGGGCCTATGGTGTATCAATGAACCCTGGTTTAAACTGGTCTTTTATACTTGATTATATCAGACACTGGTTTATGCCGTTTTTTTCTATGTTTCTTGTTCAACTTGGTGGTTGGGCAATTGGTATGAGGAATATGATTATTTATGAAAGGAGTTCAAATTATTCCAGGTATATGGAGTCCCTTGGTGCATCTGATAGATTAATCAGGAGCTACGGTTTTAGAAACGGTGTTTTACCACAGGTGACAGGACTGGCTTTAAGAATAGCCCAGCTGATAGGTGGCGCTATTACTGTTGAGACTGTTTTTAATTACCCGGGATTGGGAAGAATGATGTTGAGCTCTGTGGTAAATCAGGATTATTTCCTATTACAGGGTATATTTCTGGCCGTGGTTATCATGGCTCTAGCTGCCAATTTTCTGGTAGATATTATCTATATGTTTATTGATCCGCGGGTAAGGCTTTCATTTTCTGGGGAGGTGTAATTAATGATATCAAATTTCTGGCAAGAACATGAAAATCTATATTATGCAATTACCAATAAAAAAGTAGTATTTGGTTTAACAATATTTCTGCTAATAATTTTACTGGCTATCTTTGGTCCAATGATATCATCTTATGACTATGAGGAATATGCAGGTGAGGCTTATCTTCCCCCTTCAGGAGAGCATTTCTTTGGAACAACTATTATGGGGAAAGATGTGTTTACCCGGACTGTTTATGGGCTCCGTTCAACACTAATGGTTGGTTTTGTAGCTGGTACAATGGCTACCTTGATAGGTTGTATCATAGGTTTTCTCGCTGGTTATTACGGTGGGCGACTATTTGATGAGTTTTTGATGATGTTTACTAATATTTTTATTGTTATTCCGCAACTGGCCTTATTAATTGTAATCTCTGCATTTCTGGAGGTAAGGGGCACACTGGTAATGTCTGTTATTGTTGCAGCAACAGCCTGGCCCTGGCTGGCAAGGGCTGTCAGGTCACAGACCCTGTCACTTAGAAATCAGGAATATGTTAATCTATCCAGGATTTCTTCCCTGAAAGTCTCCAAAATTCTAAGGGAAGATATTGCTTCTAATATGTTTTCATATGTATTTATGGCTTATATCCAGCAATTTAATGGAACTATGCTGGCAACAGTCCAACTAGAATTTCTGGGTCTCGGTCCAACTAAGGGGGTTTCACTCGGTCTTGTCATGCAAAATGCAGTTAACTGGAATGCTATTCAATTAGGAATGTGGTGGTGGGCTATTATTCCTGGTCTAATATTAACTATTATGATTACTGCCCTATACTTTGTTAATACAGGACTTGATGCAGCATTTAATCCGCGCTTGAGGGAGATGTAAGCCGATGAGTAAAAATATATTAGAGATAAAGAACCTAAAGGCATATTATAAGGTTTTAAAGGGTGAGGTTAAGGCTGTGGACGATATAAGCCTAAACATTAGAAAGGGTGAAATACTGGGTTTGGCAGGTGAATCAGGCTGTGGGAAAAGTACCCTGGCCAGTACTCTAATTTCCCGGAAACCCCCTTTACATTATATTTCAGGTGATGTAAGATTGCTTGGAAAAAATATAATGGGAATGAATCAAGCAGAATTTCAAAAAATGCGCTTAAGGAATATATCATTAATACCACAATATGCCCTTGATGCCTTTAGCCCAACCAAGAAGATTAAAACCCTGATAAGAGATCTGGTGCAGGAACACGGAATTAGTACAGGTCGTAAGTTCTTTGACAAGGTGGAAGAAAGACTTGAGCTGGTTAATTTAACCCCATCTGTATTAAATAGATATTCTATAGAGCTGTCAGGTGGGATGAAACAAAGGGTTATTATGGTTGTCTCGACAATTCTTGACCCTGAATTAATAATTGCTGATGAGATTACTTCAGCCCTTGATGTTAGTTCCCAGCGCTTTGTAGCCACTATGCTGGCTAATCTACGTGATAAAGGGATTATTGGTTCTGCCATTTTTATTACCCATGACCTGTCAATATTATATCAGATAGCAGAGAGACTTATGATTATGTATGCCGGTCATTTTACTGAGCTTGGTCCGACTGATGAAATAGTCAACAAGGCAAGACACCCTTATACCAGGGCCTTAATTGCTTCACTACCACAGGTAGGGATACAGTACAGGGATAAAAAACTCTCTGGTATCAAAGGCACTCCACCCTATTTATTAAATATTGGAGAAGGGTGTAGATTTAGATACAGGTGTCCCTATGCTGTAGAACAGTGTGAAAAAACACCTGTCAGGGAAAAAGTGGCTGAAGGACATTATGTATCGTGTTGGAGATGGAAGGAATTGGGAAGTGATCATAATGGCTGAGAATGATAAATATATTATGTCAATCAAAAATTTAACTAAGGTATTTAAGAGTGGGATCTTTAAAGTAGAATATACAGTGGCAGTTAAAGATGTGTCCTTTGATATTAAACCAGGAACAGTTTTATCATTAATTGGAGAAAGTGGTAGTGGGAAGACAACAATAGGCAAGATGATTTTAAAGTTACTCAAACCTTCAGATGGACATATCTATTATAAAGATAGGGATATTGCTGGAATTGATGATAAGAAAGAGCTGAAAGAATATTATAAGAAAGTACAGGGAATTTTTCAGGACCCTTTTGCAACCTTTAATCCCTTATATCGTATTGATAGGGTCTTTGATATGCTTTATAATTCCTTTGCTTATGATAAATCAAATCAAGAAAAAAGAATAAATCAAGTATTAAATGATGTTAACCTTAATCCAGATAGGATACTGGGTAAATTCCCGCACCAGCTTAGTGGTGGCCAATTACAGAGATTGCTTATAGCAAGGGCTTTATTGATGGATGTAGATCTTTTAATTGCTGATGAATTAATAAGTATGTTAGATGCTTCAACACGTATTGGTGTTTTAAATTTGCTGCTTGAGTTATGCAAGAAAAATGGTATGTCTGTTATTTTTATTACCCATGATTTGAATTTAGGTTATTATATTAGTGATGAATCACTAATCATGTATAAAGGCAGACTGGTTGAACGGGGAAATACCAAAAAGATTTATGAAAACCCTGTACACCCATATACCCAGATGTTATTTGAATCTGTCCCGGAAATAGGAAATAGATGGGATGCTACTAAAGAATTTTTACCAGAGAAAATTATAGATGATGTTGAGGACTTCTATAAAGATAATGCAGGAAAGGGTTTTGTAGAGATAGAAAAAGGTCACAGCGTGCTTTTTAGTAATAAATAAGTTAAAATATAACAAAAACATCTAGATTAAGGGGGAATTATTAATGACAGAATTCATTTTTCCAGAGGATTTTGCATGGGGGGCTGCAACTGCTTCTTATCAGATTGAAGGGGCTTATCAGGAAGACGGCAAGGGGGAATCTATCTGGGATAGGTTTACCCATAGTAGAGGGAATATAGTAAATAATGATACAGGTGATGTAGCCTGTGACCATTATCACCGCTATCGGGAAGATGTAGTACTTATGAAGGAACTGGGGCTTAACAGCTACCGTTTTTCTATTGCCTGGCCGCGTATCTTACCAGATGGGAAAGGAAGGGTTGAGCAAAAGGGTCTCGATTTTTATAAACGCCTGTTAGATGCTTTGCTGGAGGTAGAAATAAAACCACTTGTAACCCTTTACCACTGGGACTTACCGCAAAAATTACAGGAAAAAGGTGGCTGGGAAAACAGGGATACAGTCAAATATTTTAATGAATATGTTCAGTTAATGTACAGGGAACTGGGGGATTTTGTTCCCCGCTGGGTTCCCCATAATGAACCCTTTGTAGTAGCTTTTTCAGGAAATTTCCTTGCTGAACATGCACCGGGTTATCAGGACCTGGGTAAGGCAATACAAGTTGCCCATAATCTCCTGCTTTCACATGGTATGGCTGTTAAGGGTTTTAGAGAGAGCGGACTTAATGGGGAGATAGGTATTACCCTGGATTTAAATCATGTTTATGCAGCCTCAGATAGTGAGAGTGATAGATTGGCCCGGAATTATTGTGATGCTTTTAATAACCGCTGGTTTTTGGATCCAATTTTTAAAGGGAAGTACCCTGAGATTTTAATGAATCTCTACCAGGAAGAATTAAATAAAATTGAGATTGAAGATAAAGACATGGATATTATTAGTCAGGAGATAGATTTTCTTGGTATCAATTACTATTCAAGGGCAGTGGTTAGCTATGATGAAGACAGTTTTTTTAAGTATAAACAACTTGCCCCACAGAAATCAGAGTATACTGCCATGGACTGGGAAATTTACCCTGAGGGCTTATATGACCTCTTAAAAAGATTAAATAGGGATTACACCTCAAAACCACTCTATATTACAGAAAATGGTGCTGCTTTTGATGATCAACTTACCGAAGACGGTAAAGTATATGATAAAAATCGTATTAAATATTTAGAAAAACATATCAAGGCTGCCCATAAAGCAATTAGAGATGGAGTGCCTTTAAAGGGTTATTATCTCTGGTCATTAATGGATAATTTTGAATGGGCCTATGGTTATAGCAAACGTTTTGGAATAATATATATAGATTATGAAAATAAGCAGCGGAGAATCTTAAAAGATAGTGCTAGATGGTATCAAGAACTTATTGCTCAAAATGGGTTGAAAGACTTGTAGAAATTTTCCCTTACTTAAATATTATAGTTTCATGGGGAGGTGATTATAAAAGTATAGTTCTATCTAGTAGGTGGTTGACATTGTTTGTTTAGTTTAAATTTACTAAAGGAGTGGGAAAAATGAAAAAAGGAATTAAATTAGCGATTATTTTATTATCTAGTCTTATGGTTTTTTCTGGTTTAGTATTTGCTCAGGCTAATGATATGCTCAATATTATTGGAAATGGTGACTTTACTAAAGAACTTTCTTTAAATCAGCCTGATGAAGAAGGCTTTGTTGATACTAAAGGTAGCTGGGTTTTACATACAAATTCTGGTGGCATAGTAAAGGGTTATTTAGAAAATGGAGCATTTAAAGCAGAAGTAACTGATGCTGGTCAACAAGAACATTCTATACAATTAATGCAAGGACCTGTTAATTTAGAAAGAGGTAAGAAATATCAAATTACTTTTGATGCCAGGTCAGATAGCAATAATGGTATAGTAATCAAGTTGGGGGCAGATGCCCGTAGGAGTTGGACTGCTTATATACAGGATAACAAAACATTATCTACAGAGATGAAAACATATCAAGTTGAATTTGTGATGGGTCAAAAAACAGATGAAAATACTCGATTCGAGATATGGCTTCTCAATGAAGGTAATTATTGGATCGATAATATAGTATTAAAAGAAACTGGACAGGTTGAAATGGTTGCAGAAGGTACAAAAACAGAAGCAGATGAAGATAAAGTTGAGAACTGGGAACTAGTTTGGAGTGAAGAATTTAATAGTTCTGAAATAAATACTGATATCTGGAATTTTCAATTAGGCAATGGTCCTGATTGGAATCAGGATGGATCACCTGATGCCTGGGGTAATGAAGAAGCAGAATACTATACTGAGGATAATGCTTATATAGAAAATGGTAAGTTAGTTATAGAAGCAAGAGAAGAAACTCGAATAGATATGGGCAAAAGACTACATTATACATCTGCAAGGCTGAACACAAAAGATAAATATACCTTTAAATATGGTAGGATTGAAGTAAGAGCTAAATTACCAGAGGGAGGACAGGGAATATGGCCAGCCATCTGGTTGTTAGGGAGTAATGAGGATACTGCTATCTGGCCTGCCTGTGGAGAAATTGATATTATGGAATATCTTGGTCATGAACCAAATATTATACATGGAACATCACATGGCCCTGTTAGTGCAGGCCCAGGAATAGGTCATAAATATGAGTTACCGTTAGGTGAAAAGTTCTCTGATAAATATCATGATTTTATCTTAGAATGGGATGAAGATGAATTAGAATTCTATGTAGATGATGTTTTATACCATGTAGTAAATAAACATGAAGCAGGAGAGGCAGATTGGGTATTTGATCATGATTTTTATATGCTACTTAATCTGGCAGTCGGCGGTTCCTGGCCTGGTTATCCAGATGAGACAACACCATTTCCTCAAACAATGAAAGTCGACTATGTTAGATATTATCAAGATACAGATCCTCGGACTATTGACGATGAAAAATGGGATTCAGAATATGAGGAAATGTATTAATATAATCGGCCTATCATGAGATAATATGATCTAGATTGTCGAATAGATTTACATTTTAAACAGATAGAGTTGATACAGAGATTAATATCTTAGATAATAAAAAAGATGTGAGGATTAATTGCTGGAAATATAATTTTAATAAAGGAGTTTATATATGTATCAAGAAATAACGGCTCGCAGTGAACTAATATCTGCAGAAGAGGTTTTAATAAAGAAGTTTAACAATTTTATTACTGGGAATACTGATAGTGTTTTTTTAAATACAACTCACCAACAGGTTATAGGAGTTTCTAACCTACCTATCAAGGCACCAGTGGTTTTAAAACTTTTAAATGATAAAAAGATTAATCAATACATTAATTTGCTAATGAAAGGTAAAGAATCTTCACTCTTAATTGTTAATAATAAACAACCTGTTATTTATATAAGAGAAAAGGAAGTTAGTCAAATTAATATTCCGGAAAAGATAAGGATTTTAATAAAATCAAGTCTTTCCAATGTGTGTAAATGGGCAGGGAAAATAAATGAAGGTGGAGAACATATAGTTGATATAAGTACTCCGGCTCCAGGGCCTCACTTTAATATAAATTTATTACTTGGAAATAGGATGGATTATAAATATCCATTACAGACTACACCTAAAAGTGTTGTAGATAGCCTGGGCCGGGGAAGCTTTCGTTCTCATGCAGCTACTCAGGTGCTAGCAACGAGATGGGATATGCGTCAGGAAGAGAATGGTTTTCCAGCTAATCGACAGTTTTACTTAGTGGAAGACAGTAAAAAGATATTTTATTCAGCATCCCCAGATGATGATAATATAAAATCAGCCTTCTGCATACATTCACAAAACAATACTATTATAAAATATAAAACAAAATGTGGTTTAGAGATTGAAAGAAAAATATTTATATTACCTCAGCTGGAAGGTATGCCGATTGCTACAGAAGTACAGCAAATAAAGATAAAAAATAAAACTAATAGATGCAGAAATATTAAATTGATATATACAGGGATGTTTGGTTCGGCAGCACCTCATGCCTTGTTTGAGGATATATTATATAGTAATATAATTATGCAATCCAAAATATTAAAAACAGATGAAGGCTCAATAGTTACTATCAGTCCAGATTATTATCCTGAATATGTAAAAAGTGATATAAGATTTAATACAATGCTGGTACATGATGGAAATAAAACATATTTTCCAAAAAGTTATTGTGCAGATTATAATCAATTTGTTGGTAACGGTACATTAGAAAACCCAGAAGGCTTATTATATTTAAGTAACCAGTCCACTAGAAAGGGGCCAGGATTTTTTGCTTTAGGTGCAGATATAGATTTGTCTGCTGAAGGAGAGGGTATAGTAAACAATTTCACCGGGTTAATGTCCACTAAAGAAGAAGCTGATTTAGATAGTAAGGTCTTTAACAATAAAATTGATAATCTAATAGATAAGTTCTGTAAACCAGAAGAGCTCGATAATGTACTGGAAAAACAAAAAGATTTTTACAACAGGTATCGGGGATTTATTGAGTTAAAGACTTCAGAAAAACACTTTAACACCTATGTGAACAAAAACCTTCCTTTTCAGGTCTTGTATCAGACTTTTGTATCAAGGTCTTTTGCTCAAACCCAGAAAGGGTATCGTGAAATAGGATTCAGGGAAATACAGGATATATTTGCATCAATGTATTATTTTATCGGCATGGGTAAAAGTACTTTCGTAAAACAATTAATAATTGAATGGTGTGCTAAGGTATTTGAACTGGGCTATGCCTATCACAATTTTTATTGGGAGGGTAAAGAACCTGGTAAATGGTCAGATGATGCTTTGTGGTTGGTTCAGGCGGTTTACAGGTATGTTAGCCTGTCTGGAGATATAGCAATACTTAATCAGGAAGTGGAGATTGCCGGAACAGAACCAGTAAGGAAAAGGAGTATTTATGAAACCATGAAGAGTATTATAAGATATTCCTCCAGAATCTCGGTAGGTAAACATGGCATGCCTTTACTGGATAATGCTGACTGGAATGATTGTTTGAAGTTAGATAGTGATTTTTTAGATGGTATTACTAAGGAAAAACAATATAAAGAACAGTTAGCAGATAGTTTTGAGATAGGTGAAAAACCATTTGAAAGTAAATATACTGAGAGTGTCATGAATGCTTTTCTCTTAAAAGTTGCAGTAGATAACACCTGTATTCTTGCTTCAAAGAAGGGTGACCTGGAATATGAAGATCAGTTAAGGAATATTTCAAATGAATTAAATAAGAATGTTCAGCAACATGCATGGAAGAGCAATTTTTTTGCCAGGGTATTATTTAATAGATTTGAAGAAGAATTCGAATACCTTGGTGCAAAAGGTGATGGATTGTCTGCTGATCCTGATATTGATGGGACTTATTTTCTTAATTCATTCACCTGGTCAGTGCTTTCTGATTGTGCTGATGAAGATCAAATAAGGACCATGTTAGATGTTATAGATAGATATTTAAAAACACCCTATGGCTATAAGCTTATTACCCCTATTGATTTAAAAAAGATTGCAGAGGATGCAGCTATTGGAGAATACTTTCCAGGTGATCGTGAAAATGGTGGGATATTTAAACATGCTTGTATGATGGCAACATCAGCTATGATTAAAGCTGCAAAAGAAATTGAAGACAGGGATTTAGCTGCACTGCTTGTTAAAAATGCATATTGGATGATAGATTTAGTGCTTCCTTATAAAACGTTGAAAAGTCCTTTTAAAATTGCAGGCAACCCTCGTTTTTGTACACAATATAATAATAGTGATACTGGTGAAAATATAGGGCCAGTTTTGAGCGGTACAGCAAGTTGGCTGACTTTATCACTTTTTTCCTCATTAGGAATAGATTTTACCCCGACTGGAATAGATATTAATCCGATAATGAGAATGGATGAAACTCATTTAGCGTATAATCTTAAAGTGGAAAAGGCGGAATATGAAATAACTATAGCAAAACCTGTCGGCTTATATAGGTTGAAAGATGATGAAGCGGAAATCTTAGTTGATGGTAATAAGTGGGTTAATAACACTATACCATTATATCAAGATAATAAAGTTCATAAGATAAAGATAGTGTTCAAATAATATTCAAATAACAATTAGAGGTAAAATCTAGATATAACCAGGGTTTTATTCTATTATTAGGGTTATTTTAATACGGCAGTTAAACTTCCAGCTAGTTCTAAATGTAATGCCTAACAAAAAGAGATTCCTTATCTTTTGCAGGATTCTCTTTTTGTATGTTTAACTTTAATTATATATTATTACTCTTTTGTAGTTGTTTTTTAGGGTTTTATGGTATAATTTAATATAAAATATTATAAATGGGGCATATATATGAGACTTGCGTTTTTTAAAAGGTTTTTAGAGCTTTTCTACAATAAAATTAGAGGTATAAAAATACACTATCGTTTGATAATTTTATTTTTGCTCCTATCACTCTTACCGATGTTAGTGACCAGTATATTCTCATATCAGGAATCAAGTGAGGCTATTTATAATAAGATAAATACCTATTCTACTCAGGTAGTAAATCAGGTCTCCAGAAATATTATGGTTGAATTAGATAGACTGGAGTATGATACTATTGAGATAGGTTTTTCAGATAGGGTGCAGGATGTTTTACTAAATTATAATAAGATGACTGAATGGGAGATGCATAATGCTGAATATAATATAAACAATACCCTGGTCAAGAAATTTTCTTTTTTGCATGATGTTTCCGATGTTTTAATTTATACCAATGATAATAAACAGATTTTGGCCTATGGTGATACCGGTTTTAAATTGAAGTTTAAAGATGAATATCTAGTAGAATATTTAAGTGAAATAAGGGATAGGGATGGTGCACCTGTCTGGCGGGGTATAGATAGTAGAGATGAAAAACATATGGTAGACAGGGTTGTTAAAGACCCTTATGGTATAATTGTAGGAAGGGCGATTAAAAGCCTTTATCAGGGTGATATAATTGGTGTTATCATGATTAGAACTAATGAAAGTTTCTTTTCTAAGATATATAGTAATATAGATATTGGTGATGGGGCAGAGATTTTTGTTATGGATTCAAATGGTAAGGTAGTCTCCAGTAGGAGTCCTACTATCCCGATTAATGAACTATATAAATCAGTAGGGCTTGTTGAGAATATTAAGGTAAGTGAAGAAAATCTTGAAGATAATACCTTTAATATGACAATAGATGGTAGTAGACAGTTAATAGCCTACTCTCCAATTAAACACGCCCCCTGGTATCTGGTAAGTACTATACCATATAAATACTTAAATATGGAATCAGGCAGAATCGGTAGGAAGATTATAATTTTAGGACTGGTCTGTTTTGTTCTGGCTGCACTATTATCTATTCTTTTTACAGATAGTATATCAAACCCTTTACGGCGATTAATAAGGGCTATGGATGAGGTCAAAAAAGGAAACTTAACAGTTAGTATTGCAGATAATAATAGGGACGAAATTGCAGAGGTGGCCAGTAATTTTGATGTTATGGTAAAAGAGATTCAAAATCTTCTGCAGGATATTAAGTTCAAAGAAAAGCAGAAAAGGGACGCTGAATTTAAGGCATTACAGGCTCAAATTAATCCACATTTTCTATCAAATATTTTAAATACAGCCCGGGTACTTGCTAATGTGCAGAAAGCAGATAATTTAGAGTCTTTATTAACTTCTTTGATAGAATTACTACACCTTAGTATGGATCAAGAAGAAGATTTTATCACAGTTCGTAAGGAAATAGACTACTTAAAAAACTATATTAATATCCAGCAGTATAGGCTTTATAACAAATTTCAAGTTAATTTTGATATTGATGAGGAACTGCTGGATAAAAAACTCCCTAAGTTTTTATTACAACCAGTAATTGAAAATTCGATAATACATGGTATAGGACCAAAGAAAGGTTCCGGGATAATTGAGGTTAAAGGGATAATATATAATAACAAAATGCTATTTACGATTACAGATGATGGTGTAGGTATGTCTAAAGAGACTATATATCAGGTATTAAGTGGAGATGACTCACATAAAGGGCATTTCTCTGGTATTGGTATTAATAATGTTCAAGAAAGGATAAAGCTGTACTTTGGAGATGAATATGGAATTGAAATTGATAGTTTTGAGGATTATTTTACTACTGTAGTGATTACTTTGCCAGTAAGCACTTAGGATGGGGGATAAAATGATTAAGACCTTGATTGTTGAGGATGATATTTTTGATTACAGTCATTTAAAGAATATGATATCCTGGGCAGAACATGGTTTTTTACTTTATGATGTGGTAAAAAACGGAAATGAAGCAGTTGAAATTATTGATAATAAGGAAATAGACCTGGTAATAACAGATATGTCTATGCCAGGGAAAGATGGTATAGAGATAATAAAATATATAAGAAGCTATTATCCTGATATAAAAGTGCTGGCTATTAGTGGTTATGATGATTTTAGGTATGTAAAACAGAGTTTAAAGCTGGGGGCACTTGATTATATCTTAAAACATAATTTAACCCCAGATTCATTATTGACCACTCTCAAATCAATAAAAGAGGCTGTAGTTAAAGAAGAAAATTCAAATAGGGAAAAGGAAATGTTGGCAAGGCAGCTAAAGACAGGTAGACATACCCTTGTTGAAAATGCAATAAATAAGCTGGTGAAAGAAGGGGTAGAAAGTGAAAAACAGGCCAGAAAAGAGCTTATCTCGTTAGGTATTAAACTTTATTTCGAAAAAATAGTAGTAGTTGCTGTCCAGCTAGACAATTATGATTTTCTTAAAGAGAAATATCTGGATAGTGAGCTTAGTGATTTAAAAAAATCATTTAGCAGTATGGCTAATGAGATACTTAAAGATATGGCGTTAGCTGTGCTTTCTTTTCTGGAGGACGGAAAGTTTGTTATTTTATTTTCGTTTAAAAATAAAAGTAGTGAACAGGGTATCTTCAATCAGGTAACAACTACGGTTAATAGATTAAGGACTACTATCAAGCAAAACTTTAATCTAACAGCCTGCTTTGCTATTGCAGATATCTGCCATCATATTAACAGGATAAATCAATACTATACTAGGGCTGAGCAATTACTCAAGAAAAAATTTTATTATGGAAAAGATAAGATTTTTTACTATACCTCTGCCAATAAAGTAAAGAGTAATGTTAATTTTTTGGGTATAAAGGAAGAAAAGGAACTGCTGGATTCAATAAAGAGGATGGATAAAAAAGAGATGATTTCCCTGATAAGAGATATCTTTGATCAAATAATGGAATCCCAACCCAGTATAAATTCAGTGAAATTAACTATTATTTCTTTTATAAATATTGTTAATAAGGTTGCTAAAGAATATTCAATAGAACTCTCTAGATTCTATAAGTATGGGGATAATCCCTATGAACAGTTATATAAATATGATACCTTTCAGGAATTAAAAGAATGGATCATAAATATTTATACTGATTTTCTGGACTACTTACAGGGGAAATATAATGCCCAAAACTATAGTGGGATAACAGGTGAGGCGATGTCATATGTCGATCAGCACTATAAGGATGATATTAATTTGAGTATTGTGGCTGATAGGATTGGGGTAAATAGCTCATATTTAAGCAGGAAGTTCAAAAAAGACTCTGGTCAGGGTTTTATCCAGTATCTTAATTATGTACGAATTAGAGAAGCCAAGTCCTTAATTGCCAGTACTAATTGTCAGATTAAGGAGATTGTGCCTGAGGTTGGGTTCAATAATTATAATTATTTCTTTAAGGTCTTTAAGGGTATTCAGGGTATGACACCAGTAGAATATGAAGAATCTATCAGGGACAGTAAAAATTAACTTAGGTATCACATAAAAAATTGTATTTAATTTTGATTTAAGGATAAGATAGGACAAAGTGGTTTATTTGAATATTGAATTTATCAGTGAATAGTGATAAAATATTAGTACCAGATATTAATATCTGGTACTAATATTTTATGGAGGTAAATATGAATAACAAATTCAATGCAAAGATAACTGGTATAGGTGCATACTTACCAAATAAAAAATTGACAAATCATGATCTTGAGAAAATGGTAGATACAAATGACGAATGGATAGTTAGGCGTACTGGTATCAAGGAAAGAAGAATTGCTGCAGAAAGTGAGTTTGCAAGTGATCTGGCCATAAAAGCTGTGGAGAATTTAATAGAGAGTAATAATGTTAAAATTAACGATGTTGATATGGTTATTGTAACTACTTTTACACCTGATCACTTAACTCCATCAGTAGCTGCATTGACTCAGGGTTATTTTAATATGGAATCAGCTGGGACTATGGATTTAAATTCAGCGTGTACAGGATTTATTTATGGATTATGTGTAGCTGATTCTCTAATAATGGCTAAACACAGTAAAAAAGTCTTAGTCATTGCTGCTGAAGCCCTCTCTAAAGTTGTAGATTATACAGACCGAAATACATGTATTCTTTTTGGTGATGCCGCAGTAGCTGTTCTGGTAGAAGGGAAAGAGGAAAAAGAGAGTTTTCTGGCATCATATTTTACATCAGATGGGAAGCTAGCTCACTATGCTACCTGTAGTAATCTGTCACAGAGGGTAAACGGTCAAAAAATGGATAAAGAAAAATTATTTCAGCAAGAAGGAAGACTTTTATATGAATATGTCCTTAAAAATATCCCAGTAGGAATTTCTAAACTCCTGGAAAAAAGTGGTCTGGTATTGAAAGATATTGACTGGTTTGTACCTCATAGTGCTAATTTGCGTATGATAGAAGCGCTCTGTAAACGAATGAACTTCCCCATTGAAAAAACCTTAATTAGCAATGAATTTTACGGTAATACCTCTTCAGCTTCAATTCCACTTGCTATCTGGAAGGCTTTAAATGAAGTTGAGATTAAGCCGGGAGATAAAATGCTGTTATATGGATTTGGTGGTGGGTTATCTCACGGGGGAACGATAATAGAATGGTAGTGTTATATTATATATCATTGATAGATTTATTACCTTGTTTAAATCCATGATATTTAATTAAAGAGTGATGAACTTGAAAACATGAAAATGGGCCTGTAATGGCCCTGTTTTTTCTTAATAGTCATTATTTTATTCGCGGTCATGTGTTTTGCATAGCCATTATAGCCTTTATTTGGATAGTCATATATATTATTTTTTGTATTTAAACAGGTTAAAATAAAATGTCTAAGAATTTGAGTATAATCAATATAATCTAATTAAATCAAGCTAAATAGCTGAATTAGATAAAATACTGTGTTTGACTTAGGTGTGTCTAAGACCGTATAATTTTAATTGAAAATGATTATCAATATATATTGAATTTTTAAGTTTTTAATCAATGCAGGTATTTGACAGCTGTAAAAATTATTGAAGGGCAGGGGGGAAAGGAAGTATGCAAACAAATAATATGGTCTCATTAAAAGAATTGGCAGTTGGTAAAAAAGGAATGATTGTCCGGATTACAGCTAAAGGGAGTTTGAAAAGAAGGTTTCTAGATATGGGTCTGGTACAAGGTGCTCAAGTAAAAGTAAAAGGAAAAGCACCAATGGGAGACCCGATTAAAGTTGATATCAAGGGTTATAACCTAAGTCTAAGAAAAAAAGAAGCCGATGAGATTTATGTGGAGGTTGAGTAAATGAACGGGAGTCAAGTACCATTAGCTTTTGTTACCCCAGGTAAGAATGCTGTTATTAAAGATATTATAGGTGGCTATAAACTTAGAAAACGACTGACTGATATGGGTTTTGTTAAAAGTGTTAATTTGAAATTATTAAAAAATGATAATGGTCCAATTATTGTAATGCTTGGTGAAAGCAAAGTAGCTTTAGGTTTTGGTATGGCACAAAAAATAATGGTTGAAGAACTAAACTAGCTTCTTTTGATTATTTTTTGTTTTCACTTTAGGAAGGACTAAAAGAGGAGTGTGATTTTTCAAATGGAGTTGAAGTCAAGTTATCCAGAAAATAATATAGTAATTGCTCTGGCCGGTAATCCTAATTCTGGTAAAACAAGTATGTTTAATCAGTTGACAGGTGCCAGGCAACATGTGGGGAATTGGCCTGGTGTTACTGTTGAAAGAAAAGAGGGAACATTAAAATATAAAGATAATTTGGTAAATGTGGTTGATCTACCTGGCACATATAGCCTGGGGGCTTATTCAGAAGACGAGGTTGTTGCTAAGGATTTTTTGTTATACCACAGCCCTGATGTCACAGTAAATATAGTTGATACTACTAATCTGCAAAGAAATCTATATTTAACATTACAGTTACTTGAGATGGGGGCTAATACTGTACTGGCTTTAAATATGTATGATCAAGTCGAAAAACGACAGCAGAAGATTGATATTGATAAATTATCCAGTATTTTAGGCATACCTGTTGTTAAGACATCTGCTTCTAAAGGTGAAGGTGTTACACAGTTAGTCTCTACTGCTGTTAACATTGCCGGTAGAGATAAAAAACCATTAGAAATTAATTATGGTAATGAACTCGAAGAAGAAATAAAGAGTATTTCTGAGATTGTAGTTATGAATAATGAACTAAAAGTCAAATATAATATTAGATGGTTAGCCCTGAAAATATTGGAACAGGATGAACATATTCTGGAAGATGTTGAACATAGGCTTAGTGCAAGGCAGTTAGAAGAAATAAAAAAATGTATCCAACGAATAGAGAGTAAAACAGGAGAAGAAAGTGACACAATTATTGCAGATATGAGATATGGTTTTATTAATGAATTAATTGAGAAGACTGTCAAGAAATCCAAGTCTGTTGAAGAAAAGGTTTCCTTCTCTGATAAGATTGATGGGATAGTAACTAACCGCTATCTGGGTATTCCCATTTTTCTGCTGGCTATGTGGTCGGTTTTTAAAATAACCTTTGCCCTGGGTGATCCAATGATAGGCTGGGTTGAAGAGTTTTTTGCCTTTCTAGGGACACTGGCTTCCAATCTATTACTGGCTGTAAATGCTTCAGATTTCCTGGTTTCACTAATTGTTGATGGAATCATTGGTGGTGTTGGTTCTGTGCTGGTCTTTATACCAAATATCTTTCTGCTTTTTCTCTGTATATCTATCCTGGAAGATAGTGGGTATTTAGCCAGAGCAGCCTATGTTATGGATAGATTAATGAGTAGTTTTGGTTTACATGGCAAGTCATTTATACCGCTATTAATTGGTTTTGGTTGTAATGTGCCTGGGGTAATGGCTACACGGACACTAGAGAATAAAAGTGATCGTATGATTACTATACTGGTGAATAGTTTTATGTCCTGTTCTGCCCGTTTACCTGTTTATGTAGTCTTTGCTGGAGTGTTTTTCCCTGGTAATGAGGGTAATGTTATTTTTTCTCTATATGTCCTAGGGATTCTAGTAGCTATAGTAATGGCTAAATTATTTAAAAGCTTTTTGTTTAAGGGAGCTGTTTCCCCTTTTGTATTGGAACTGCCTCAATATAGAATGCCTTCATTAAAAGGTACTATTATTCATATGTGGGAACGCGGCCGTCTCTTTATTAAAAAGGCTGGGACCTTGATTTTTAGTGTAGTTGTTTTAATCTGGCTATTATCAAGTCTCCCTTTAGGTGTGGAATATGCCAGCCAACACAGTTTTATAGGTAAAATAGGTAGTTTCTTATCACCATTATTTGCCCCATTAGGACTGGGTAACTGGCAGTCAACTGCTGCTTTGATATTTGGTATTTTGGCTAAAGAGGTTGTTGTTGGTACTTTGGGGGTTGTATATAGTGTTGGTGAATCAGGTCTTAGTACAGCTATTGCTCAAAACTTTACTGCCTTATCTGCGTATTCTCTGATGGTACTCACATTACTATATACCCCTTGTGTAGCTACCTTAGGTGCTATTAAGAGAGAAACAAATTCCTGGAAATGGACAATATTTTCAGCAATATATACCTTTGTGATAGCTTGGATAATAGCTTTTATAATTTATCAATTGGGTAGTCTCTTATATTAAGTATTATTGAGGATTTAAATAATTTTGTTACCAAAAAAGAAGGTGATATATAATGGATATATTGATAGTAGTTGGGATTGTTGTTTTTAGTATCTGGTATCTCTGGAAAAGTATCTGTAAACAAAGTAAAGGAAACTGTAGTTGTGATGGTTGTGATATGAATTGTTCAATGAAAGAGATGAATATTGATATAGATTAACCTTACATTTAGGTAATATCTGAATCAAAAGTTCCCCTCAATAACAAAATTATTGAGGGGAATTCTATTTTACTTTAGATAAAAAATTTCAATTTTTGAATAACTATAACAATGTTAAATTAGAAAAAGTTTAATTCAAATAAAGGGAATATTCGCTTGATGCAGAAATTATGTGTGGTAATGTTTTTGTTATTTTAGTTTTTTTAACTCGGGGGGGGAATATTATTAAAAAGGAGAATAATTTATGAGTGATTTAATCAATTTGCCTAATATCGGAAGAAAAGGGAGGTTGTTACATGGATTTTCCTGTTCAGCGATGGAGGGATGCTGTTAAAATAAGACACTCTATTAGAACATATAATCAGCAGCCTTTGGTAGGGAATATAAAGGAAAGATTGCTTAAATTTATTGCTCAAGCTAATACTGAAGTAAATGGTGTTCGTGCAGAATTTATTGATGATGGAGGTAGTAAAGTTATTCAATCTATCATTGCTTCATATGGATTTATACAAGGGGTTAGGTCATATATTGCTTTTATAGTAGATAAAAATGATAGACACTGTTATGAGAAAATTGGGTACCTTGGAGAGATGTGTATTTTAGAAGCAACATCATTAGGATTAGCTAGTTGTTGGATTAGTGGTACATTTAAACCTAAACTTGTTGAAGACCAGCTCTCTATTGGATTTTCAGAGAAAGTAGTGGCAATTACTCCTGTCGGTTATAGTAGCAATAAGCAGAGTATTATTGAGAAATTAATGAAAAAAATAGCAGGTAGTCATCAAAGGAAACCTTTAGAAGAATTGTGTCCAGATTATAATCAGCACTGGCCAATCTGGATTAAGGATGCGGTCTGTCTGGCAAGACTTGCCCCTTCTGCTGTAAATAGGCAGCCGTGGCGTTTTATTGTCAGTGAGGATGCTAAAGAAATTAAAATTACCCTGGATAAATTAAGTGACATTGAAAGTAAAAGATTGGATTGTGGTATTGCCATGTTACATATTGAAATAGCTGCTTTAATTAATAACATACAAGGTGGCTGGAATTATCTAAACAAACCAGATATTGCAGTATATGTAAAAAAATAACTTGTTTACTATAATATATGGTGAAAACCATCTTGCTTTTAAATATTATGAAAATAGATTTTTTTCAAAGGGACCTCACTTTTTCCCATTAAATTGTCATTGCGAGGTCTCTTTTTTTGTTTATTTATGTATTGTTTTCTTAAAAGGTTTTAAAAAAGTTGTTATTTTAATTTTACCACTATAGTGGTAATACCTTAATAAAGCACCAGCTGTTAGTCAGGAGTCCGCAAGTAATGCCCAGGAAGTAGCAGCTTCCAGTGAAGAGCAAACCGCTGCAACTGAAGAAATAGCAGCTAGTGCAGAAAGATTGAGTGAAATTGCAGAAAAATTAGCTGCAAAAATTGAAAGATTTAATGTATAAATATGTGTACTATAAAATATTAATAAGGTATGGTTTTAAAATATTATTTTATTGGTATAGCAACTGCAGTAGTCATAGCAGTTGCTATATTTAAGGTTCTTAGATGATAGTATTGTTAATTTAATAGATGTTTTTTTAAAAAAGTTTAAGATTTATCCAGATTACATTGCATGTTCAAAAAAATTATGTTATTATATATTCAAACGATTGCATGAGGTTATCATACTGGGAGTGGTCTAGATGAAAAATGTTACTATCAAAGATGTAGCGAGAGTGGCTGGTGTTTCTCCATCTACTGTATCAAGGGTTATAAGTGATAGTCAGCGTATAAGTAAAAAAACTAAGAAACTTGTCCGTAAAACCATGAAAGAGCTGGGTTATCACCAGAATGCAATTGCCAGGAGTCTGGTTACTAAGAAAACAAATACCATTGGTCTGGTGATGGCCAGACCTACCCAGGAAGCCTTTGCTAATCCTTTTTTCTCAGAGATAATTCAAGGGATTGCAGTTGTTACTCAAAAAAAACACTATAATTTAATATTATCTTCTACTGGTGATTATCACGAAGAACAGGAAGAAACCATCAAATTAATTAGAAACCGCCGGGTTGATGGTGTGATTTTGATGGCTTCCCGGAGTAATGATGAACTAATCAATCAATTGCTTGAGGCAGAATTTCCCTTTGTACTTATCGGAAGGAGTCCCGAATACCAGGGGATTCCCATTGTAAATAATGATAATATAAAGGCTGTCTATGATACAGTAATTTATCTATTTAAGAAAAACTATCAAGATATTATTGCTCTTTCTGGTCCCAGGGAATATATCGTTAGCCAGGATAGGGCCCTGGGGTATCAAAAGGCATTGGCTGAACATGCCCATAAAAATCAGCGGATAATCTATATAGATGACTTTACATATGAAGATGGTTATCAGGGTACTTTAAAATTTCTGGAGTCAAACAGGGAACCATTTGATGCTATACTTGCCTTTGATGATATGATAGCCCTAGGGGCTCTGCGTGCTGTTCAGGATTATGGATTTAAGGTTCCCCGGGATATAGGTATAGTTGGTTTTAATGATGACCCGATGATTTCTTATTTGAGGCCGGCGTTAACAACAGTTAAAATTCCGATTAATAAGATGGGTAAAGAAGCGGCTGAAATGTTAATAAATATCTTGAATAATGAGGATTATCAGGGAGAGGAAATTATATTACCAACAGAATTAGTTATTAGGGAAACTCTCCAATAATCAAATGATTATAATGTCGATAAGGCTGAAGGTACAATATATATAATTGTGCAAACGATTGCAACAACCAAAGTATAATTTGTCTGCTTTTTTTACATATATAAAATAAACTTTTGATAAAATTTTTGGTAATGAGGAGAAATCCTTAATAATAAAATCAAATTAAAGGGGGATGATTTAAATTGAAGACTAAGTATTTATTGGTTATGTCATTGGTTTTTGTATTTTCTCTTTCTATGCTTGTTTCGGCGGTAGAGGTGGATATTTTTCAGTTTAAGGTTGAAACAAAAGATGTACTGGAAAAGGCTGCTGAGTTGTATATGGAAAAGAACCCGGATGTGAGATTAAATATTCAGACAGTTGGTGGTGGTGATGATTATGGTGCTGCCTTAAGATCCAGGTTTGCTTCTGGTAATGAACCGGTAATTTTTAATGTAGGTGGTCCTCAGGATATTGATGATTGGATGGATTATTTGGAAGACTTATCAAGTGAGCCCTGGGTTGATCTGGCTTATAAGGGTGTGCTGGATGGTGTAACAGTTGATGGCAAGATTTATGGCTTGCCCTTTAATCAGGAGGGTTATGGTTTTATTTATAATAAAACCATTTTCCAGGAAGCAGGTATTGACCCTGAAGTAATCACCAGTTATGATGCCCTGGTAGCAGCGCTTGATAAACTGGAGGACCAGAAAGGTAAATTGGGGTTAAAGGCTCCTATTGCTTTTCCTGCTAAGGAGAAATGGGTTACTGGTTTACACCTTTCGAATGTAGCCTTTAGCCAGGAGTTTGGAGATGTTCTGACGGCTTATAAGGCAGATGAAGTAGAGTTTACATATGGTGAAGAGTTAAAACTACTTGTTGATTTACAGGCGGATTATGGCTATAAACCGGCTGGAACAAAGGCTTCTTTAAATGCTGTCGACTACTCTACCCAGGTGGATGAATTATTTTCTTTGGGACAGGTAGCAGTAATTCAACAGGGGAATTGGGTATATGCTAGTATAGCCAGTATGGATGAAGAACTTGCAGTAAATATAGGTATATTGCCCCTTCCTTTAAAGGGAGTTGTTGAAGATAGTATTCCTGTTGGTGTTCCAATGTACTGGGCTGTTAACAAAAATAGAAAGGCTGCTGAAAAAGAAGCAGCCAAGGATTTCTTAAACTGGCTTTATACTTCTGATAAAGGCAAGGAAATGATTATCAATGAGTTCAAATTTATCCCGGCACTCAGTGGTTATGAGGGATTAAAGCCTTCTGATCCCCTGGCAGAGGATATTCTAGAGTATTCAGAAGCAGAAAAGACAATATCCTGGGTTTTTATGGGTTATCCATCTGGCTGGGGAGAACAGATTCTTGGGGCCAACCTCCAGGCCTATCTAGCTGGAGATATAAGCTGGAATGAACTGGAAGAGAACTGTAAAGAAGAATGGTCAGATGTCAGGAAGTAATTAGAAGGAATAAATATATTTACTATGAGAGTCATTGTTTTTACAGTGGCTCTCATATTATAAAATAAGAGGGGGGATAAAAAATGAAGAAGAATAAGCTGACATTCTGGGCTTTTGTTGGACCTTGTTTACTGGCTTTTATAATAGTTGTAATAATACCACTAATTTTTGGAGTATATTATTCCTTTACAGATTGGAATGGCATTAATGCTGATCTTACTTATGTTGGTATTAGTAATTACCTTGAGTTATTTAGTGATAAGCATTTTGTAAATTCCTTTATTTTTACTACCAAGTTTACTATTGTTTCCGTGATTTTGATTAATGTTACTGGTTTTTCACTGGCTTTACTGGTGACCCGGGGTTTGAAAATGAGTAATTTGCTGAGGACAATTTTCTTTATGCCGAATCTAATAGGTGGTTTAATACTTGGATTTATCTGGCAGTTCATCTTTATTAATGCCTTTGCTTCTTTAGGGGAGTATACCGGACAGATGTGGTTAATGGGCTGGCTGTCCACAACGAAAACTTCATTCTGGGGACTGCTTATTTTAATGACCTGGCAGCTGTCAGGATATGTTATGGTTATTTATATAGCAGCAATTCAGGGTATTCCCAAAGAATTACTAGAGGCTGCCCAGATAGATGGTGCTAACACCTGGCAGAGGGTTAAAAGTATAATGTTACCACTGGTTAGACCTGCTTTTACGATCAGCCTTTTCTTAACACTCTCTAATTCCTTTAAATTATATGACCAGAATCTATCTCTGACCGGTGGTGCACCTGCCAGGTCAAGTGAGATGCTGGCTATGAATATATATAACACAGCCTTTTCATTTATGAAATTTGGAGAAGCACAGGCCAAAGCTGTTATATTTTTAATTATTGTTGGTATTTTTACCCTGAGCCAGGTTTATATTTCTAAAAAAGGTGAGGTGGAAATGTAATGAAAAAGGGCAGGAAAGTTATGCTAATAGTGATAGGTCTACTGGCTGCAGGTCTTTATCTGTCACCCTTTTATATTATGCTGGTTAATTCTTTTAAAACAAAGAGGCAGTTGTTTCTGGATACTTTGGGTCTGCCTGATTCATTTAATATTGATAATTATATTTTGGCCTGGCAGAGACTGGATTTTTTAAGGGTGTTTGCTAATTCATTAATCATAACAGTAGCAAGTATTGCCCTGATTATAATTTTTTCTTCCATGGCCGGTTGGATGTTGGAGAGGACAAAAACCAAATTAAGTAATTTTATATTTTTTCTTTTCATTGCTGCTATGCTTATTCCGTTTCAATCAGTAATGCTCCCTTTGATCAGGATAATGGGAAAACTAAACTTTCTAAATATACCTGGACTTATTTTTATGTATTTAGGTTTTGGTTCAAGTTTATCTATTTTCCTTTACCATGGTTTTGTAAAGAGTGTTCCTAAGTCCCTTGATGAGGCAGCTATTATAGATGGCTGTAATTACTGGCAGACATACTGGTATATTATTCTTCCGATCCTGAAACCCATCTCAGTTACAGTCGCTATTTTGAACTCTACCTGGATCTGGAATGATTACCTGTTGCCTTCACTGGTTATTAACCGCGAGGACACTCATACTATACCATTGAGGATATTCTTCTTTTTTGGTGAGTATACTAAACAGTGGAATCTGGCAATGGCCGGTTTAGTATTAGCAATAATACCGGTAATAGTTTTCTATTTCTTCTCTCAGAAACATATTATTAAAAGTTTTACTGAAGGGAGTATTAAATAAGACGTAACGAATAATATAGACGGAGGGATAGTTTATGAAACAGTATCTGGAACATCATCCCTGGAAAATAATTGAACCAGGATTTGATTCAGAAAATCAGCTTTTATCAGAGAGTATCTTTAGTCTGGGGAATGGTTATATGGGTCAGCGGGCTAATTTTGAAGAAGAATACAGTGGGGAGACCCTACAGGGCAATTATATGGCAGGTGTCTATTACCCTGATAAAACGGTTGTCGGCTGGTGGAAAATTGGTTATCCTGAATATTTTGCTAAGGTCTTAAATTCTACTAACTGGCTAGGTATAGATATTAAGGTAGATGGTCAGGTTTTGGATCTGGCTAAATGTAGGGTAGAGAAATTTCAAAGAATCCTCAATATGAAAGAGGGATACTTAAGCAGAGAGTTTATAGCGGAATTTAGTAACGGAAACCGTCTTAAAGTAAATGCCTGCCGTTTTATTAGTATGGCCAGACCGGAGATAGCTGCAATCCGTTATTCAGTTAAGGCTTTAAATTTTGAGGGAAAACTGGAGATAACCCCTTATTTAGATGGTGATGTAATAAACCAGGATGCCAATTATGGTGAAAAATTTTGGGATCAGGTAGCTGGCGATATCAATGACGGTAGGGGTTATTTGCTGTTAAAGACAAAAAAATTGGATTTTCACATCTGTACAGCTATGGATTGTCAAATAAGAAAAAATGGTCAAGAGTTGAGGCCTGACCTTGATAAAATAAAGAATGAAAAATACATAGCAAATAAATATTTCCTGGATATTCAGCAAAATGATGAAGTGACTTTATTTAAATATATAGCCAGTACATCTTCACGGTATTACCAGGTAGGTGAACTTATTGCTGAGACCAGCTGTCAATCCCGGAAGGCAGCTGAACTGGGTTTTGATAATTTACTGGCCGAGCAGTCAGCAGCCTGGGGAGAAATATGGCAGAAAAGTGATATCAAGATTGAGGGTGATACTGCTGCCCAGCAGGGGATAAGGTTTAATATTTTTCAGTTAAATCAAACCTACACTGGTGAAGATGAGAGGCTTAATATTGGTCCCAAAGGATTTACAGGTGAAAAATATGGGGGGAGTACATACTGGGACACAGAAGGCTTCTGTCTACCTTTTTATCTGAGTACAGCAGACCAGTCTGTTGCTAAAAATCTACTATTGTATCGTTATCGGCATCTGGAGAAAGCCCAGGAAAATGCAGCCAGGCTTGGGTTCTCCGGTGGTGCTGCCCTTTACCCCATGGTAACTATGAATGGGGAAGAGAGTCATAATGAATGGGAGATAACCTTTGAGGAGATACACCGCAATGGGGCTATAGCCTATGCCATCTATAATTATGTTAATTATACCGGGGACTATTCCTATCTGGCTGATTATGGACTAGAGGTATTAATAGCCATAGCACGTTTCTGGGCCCAGAGGGTTAATTATTCAGAGAAGAAGAATAAATATGTTATCCTGGGGGTAACAGGTCCTAATGAATATGAAAATAACGTGAATAATAATTGGTACACCAATCGGATAGCAGTCTGGACTCTGGAATATACCCTGGAGGTCATGGACTATCTTAAACAGGAATACCCTGAAAGTTTAGCAAAATTTAAAGAAAAGGTATCTTTTAAACCAGAAGAGATTAATAAGTGGCATGATATTATTAATAAGATGTATTACCCTATTGATGAAGAAGAGGGTATTTTCCTGCAGCAGGACAATTATCTGGATAAAGAACAGCTTCTTGTTAGTGAACTGGTTAAGAAAGAATTACCCCTTAACCAGCACTGGTCCTGGGATAGGATACTCCGTTCCTGTTTTCTTAAACAGGCAGATGTACTCCAGGGTTTATATTTCCTGGAAGATAAATATGACCTTGAAACTATCAGGAGGAACTTCCGTTTCTATGAAGCAAGGACTGTCCATGAATCTTCTTTGTCCCCATCTGTTCACGCAGTCCTGGCGGCCAGAATCGGGGATTACCAGAAGGCTTATGAGATGTATCTACGGACTTCAAGACTTGACCTGGATAATTATAACAATGACACTGAAGATGGCTGTCATATTACAAGTATGGCTGGGACATGGCTGGCTATAGTGCAGGGTTTTGGCGGACTCAGGATCAGAGATAATACTTTAATACTTAATCCCTTTCTACCAGAAAAATGGTCTTCTTATAGTTTTAAAATAAACTATAGAGGAGCATTAGTAAATATAATGGTTGGGTTAGAGGGTCTAACTATTCAAAATGAGAGTAAAAATGATATAGAGATTAAGGTCTATGATAAAGAATATCACTTAGCAGGAGATGGCCAGTTAAAGATTAAAGATTATAAACAGGGGTGATAGTATATGTTTGGGCAGATACAGGATTATCAAAAGAAAAAAAATAAAGTTATCATTAATTATGAACAACATTCAGGAGAAGTAGAATTTATCTCTCCATCGATAGTAAACTTCTTTGCTCCCATAAGTAATCAGCGGCGGTTTTCCCGGGCTGTTGAAGAGATAAAAGGAGATAATAATATATCTTTTGAAGTAACTGAAGATGTGGGAATTATTCTTAAAACAGAGCAGCTGAAAGTAGTCATACATGATCAGTTCAAAGTAGATATCTATGATAAAGATGATGAAATTATTTCTAAGGATTATCGGGGAGAACGGAAGCCTTTTATCCGGCGTGGTAAAGGGGATATCATAGCAGAAGAAGGTCATCAGATTATCAAGGGAAATATAAAAAACAGAATAGAGGTCCTAAAAGAAATGACAGGTGAAGAGTATTTCTACGGTCTGGGTGAACAGACAGGTCCTTTAAATAAAAAGGGTTATCGCTATCAAATGTGGAATACTGATGACCCCAGCCCTCATGTAGAAAGTTTTGAAAGCCTTTATAAATCAATACCCTTTGTCATTATCCTTAAAGATGGTCTGGCCTATGGTTTGTTTTTTGATAATACTTATAGGTCGTATTTCGATCTGGGTAAAGAGAGTAGTCAATACCTTTACTATGGTGTTGATAATGGAAACCTGAATTATTATTTTATATATGGACCATCTATTAAAGAAGTTGTAGAGAAATATACATATTTAACCGGGAGGACACCACTGCCTCAGTTATGGACACTTGGTTATCATCAGTCTCGTTATAGTTATGATTCTGAGAACAGGGTCAGGGAAGTTGCTGATAAGTTAAGGGAAAAAGACATTCCCTGTGATGCAATTTATCTAGATATAGATTATATGGATGGCTACCGTGTTTTTACCTGGGATCAGGAAAAATTCCCAAACTTTGAAAAGCTGATCAGTGATTTAAAAAAACAGGGTTTTAAAGTAGTAACTATTGTCGACCCTGGAATAAAAAAAGATAATGGTTATTTAGTTTATGATGAAGGTCTATCTAACGGCTATTTTGCACGGGATAAAGATGGCATTCCCTATGTGAATAGGGTGTGGCCTGGGGAGAGCCTTTATCCGGATTTTTCCAGTGAAGAGGTAAGAAAGTGGTGGGCCGATAAGCAAAATACTCTGCTTGAAACCGGGGTAGCAGGTATCTGGAATGATATGAATGAACCCGCCAGTTTTGACGGCCCTCTACCTGTTGACCTTCAGTTTGAAAATGAGGGACATCAGACAGATCATCAGGAGATCCATAATGTATATGGTCATTTAATGGCCAGGGCTTCAGCTGAAGGGATTAAGAAGTATAGCGGTAAAAGGCCGTTTGTCATTACCCGGGCAGCTTATGCTGGCACACAGAAGTACTCTACTGTCTGGACCGGTGATAATCAGAGTTTCTGGGAACACCTGCGCATGTCACTGTCTATGTTGATGAATCTAGGTTTAAGTGGTATGGCTTTCTGTGGTGTAGATCTTGGTGGATTTAGTTTTGACTGTTCAGGAGAACTATTAGCACGCTGGGTACAGGCAGGGGCCTTCACACCACTCTTCAGAAATCACTCTGCTGCTTACACCAGAGACCAGGAGCCCTGGTGTTTTGACTTAGAAACAGAAAGAATATACAGGAATTATGTAAAATTAAGGTATAGACTGATCCCATATTTATATGATTTATTCTGGCAGGAGCAAAAAACAGGTTTACCTATTATTAGACCACTGGTTTTACACTATCAGGATGATGAAAATACTTATGAATTAAATGATCAATTCCTTGTTGGTGAAAATATTTTAGTAGCCCCTATAGTCCAGCAGGGTCAACTGGCCAGGGCTGTTTATTTACCTTCTGGCAGATGGGTTGATTACTGGACAAAAGAGATTATTGAAGGGGGGAGATATATCCTGAGAAAAACCCCTCTTGATACCTGCCCCATCTTTATTAAAGAAGGTAGTTTGATACCTAATTATAAGGTAGAGGATGACCTTGATAGTGAAAAGCAGGAGTTAATTCTGGACCTCTACCCTGGTGATTTAAATTATGTTCATTATCAGGATGATGGAGAAAGCTTTAATTATCAAAAAGGAGAGTATAATTTATATCAATTTGAAGTAACTTGTAGTCAGGGATTAACTATTAGCATCAATAAGATACATCAGAAATATAAAAGTTATAAGAAATTTACTTTTATGATCAATAATTACCAGGCAGAAGAGGTGCTTGTTGATGGACAGCCCCATTTTTTTCAGAATGATGGGAATAGGGTTTTACTGGTAGTTGCTTCTGATGTGAAAGAGATAAAAATTGAACAATAAATTAAAATTAATCGCACAAAATTATTAAATTAATCGCACAAAATATTTGAAATAAACAAGCTGTAGTGATATAATATTCCTGGAGGTGGTTGGATGAAATCATCAAATTATCAAGAAGGTGTTGTGATTACTGCCACTGAATTCAAACAGAGCCTGGGGAAATACTTAGATTATATTGAGGGGCAAAATGATGTAGTTATAACGAAAAATGGTACTAAGGTTGCCAGATTAACCCCTTATGTAACAGATATTGAACAGTATTTTACAGTGAGGGAAAAGGCCTTTGATTACCAATATGGTGGGAAAAAAGTTTCTTACGAGGAGTTTATGGAGATCAGTGAAAAGAGTACTTTGAGAATGGAATTTATCAATGGGGAAATATATCTGTTGGCCTCACCAAATATTAATCATCAAGAGATATTGGGAAGGCTGTATCTTATCTTTAATGAATATTTTAAAGCTGAGAAATGTAGAGTATTTTTAGCGCCATTTGATGTGCATTTTAATAAAAAGGATCTTAAAGAACCAGATGTTATGCAGCCGGATTTATTAGTAGCCTGTGACCTGGCAGATAATATTACAGATAAAGGACGCTATATGGGTACCCCGACCCTGGTTATTGAGATTTTAGCAGATAGTACAAGAAATAAGGACCTGGTAGATAAATTGAATACCTATAGACTATCTGGAGTAGAGGAATACTGGATTATTGATCAAAAACAGGAAAATATTTTATTATATAGTTTTAATGAATATGAGATAGATAGGTATAATGTCTATGGAAGGGGAGAAACAGCTGAGTCAATAGCCTTTAAAGGTCTATCAGCTGATATTAATCATTTGTTTGATGAATTGCTGTGACTGGAAGTTTATAGTTAATAAATAATAATCCCTCCATTACTGGTTAATGTTAAACAAAGCAGTAATGGAGGGGTTTTTATAGCAGGATTTTTGCTGGTGAATGTAGAATAGAAAAACAAGGAAAAAACATATATAATATAAGTGTGTGTTCGAAAAGATATAAATAGGGGATTATATATCCCTGAACGAAGTTAAGGTGCTACCGTTGAGTGAAGGGATATATAATCCCAGGTGGTATATATTGATACTTTTCGAACAGACTCTATAAATGAAAGGGGGATAAAATACTATGAGTACACTATTATTTTTGGCTGAGGGATTTGAAGAGATAGAGGCCTTAGCTACAGTAGATATTTTACGTAGGGCAGATATTTCAGTTTCTACTGTTTCTATTACAGAGAAAAAGAAGGTTATGGGGAAAAATGGAGTAGCTGTTATAGCTGATAAGATTTTTGAAGAAATTGAAGATAGCAAGGCTGATATGTTGATACTTCCTGGGGGTCCTGGGGTAGGTATTCTTGATGAACATCAAGGCTTAAAAAAAATGATAAAAAAATACAATGATCAGGGCAAATGGATTGCAGCCATTTGTGCTGCACCTACTATTTTAGGTAAACTTGGACTTCTGGAAGAAAGAAAAGCAGTCTGTTATCCAGGGTTAGAAAAGGACCTAAAGGGTGCTATTATACCGGAAGATGAGGTGCTTAGTTTAGATGCTAAGATCATTACCTCAAAAGGACCGGGTACAACTTTTGTTTTTGCCTTAAAGATTGTGGAAGTATTAAAAGGAGCAGAAGTTGCTAGAGAAGTAGGCAGTGGAATGCTATATAAAATTTAATGGAAGTTTTGAAGGGAGAGGGTTTATATTAATATTTTTATTGTTGATGCATTTACCGACCAGCCTTATCGGGGAAATCCAGCTGCCGTTTGCTTTTTAGATTCAGTTAAAAAAGATGATTGGATGCAGGATGTCGCTAAGGAGATGAATTTATCAGAGACTGCTTTTATACTAAAAGAGGATAATGCTTTTTCATTAAGATGGTTTACACCTGAAACTGAGGTTGACCTCTGCGGACACGCTACCTTAGCAAGTGCACATATTCTGTGGGAAAAAGGGTTTGTGAAGGGAAATGAAATAAGGTTCAATACAAAAAGAGGGCTGCTAACAGCAGTCAAAGAGGAAGACTGGATAGAATTAAACTTCCCTCTAGAAATTGAAGAAGAGTGTCTGACTCCAGTTGAATTGAAAAAGGGCTTAGGGGTAGATTTTAAGTATACTGGGAAAAACAGGCTTGATTATATTGTAGAGATTGAGAGTGAAGAAAGCTTAAAGAGGCTACAACCCGATTTTAATATCTTAAAGAAGATTAAATCCAGGGGTATTATTGTAACCAGTCAAACAAAAAAAACAGGAATTGATTTTGTCTCCAGGTGTTTCTATCCCGTTTTGGGTATCAATGAAGACCCGGTAACTGGTTCTGCCCACTGCTGTTTAGGCCCCTTCTGGCAGCAGAAACTCAAAAAAAATAAGTTGACTGCCCGGCAGCTATCCAGCAGGGGTGGTCTGCTCAAATTAACTGTTTTAAAAGAGCGTATTTTAATAGCTGGTCAGGCAGTAACAACTTTACAGGGGCAATTGTGTGGAAAATAGATAAATGTGGTATATAGAGGAGGATAGGTTGAATGATAGAATCAAGGTGTGGTATTTTATGTATTGAATAATATATCTCCAGGATACCCCTCCTATTTAATATAGCTTATTATACTTTGATATCAATCATATGATTCTCGAGTAAAGATTTATCACACACTAGTGTCTCTGTAAGATGATGCCACTCAGGTTCCCTTGCGTTTGCTTCAACACTTTTAAGCGTTTTTCTTAAGTCTTCCATAAGTTCACTCTGTGATTTATTAGAGTATCTTACTCCATACGGACCTGAAGAGACATAAACATTTTTTTTGCGTGGTTTAGGTGTATCCTTTTCTTCTACTTCAACATTCTTAATATTTTCTAAATCCAGTTTAACACCTTTTAAATCCGGGAAAATATTATAGAAATCAGTTATTCCGGCAGTTTTCATACAAAACCTCCTTTCTTTATTTCGTATTGTTTAAGATATTAACCCTGCATCTATAATATCGTAATTTTTTCCTAAAAATTAAGCTATATTTTCAAATTTATACTAATTCTTAAAATTGTGCTGGTGGCACTGGAAGGACTAGAATAATAAAATAAAAAGAAGGTGTTTTTGTTATGAACAAAGAAATAGATAAATATGTTAAAAATGATAGATTTGCTGAATATACAGGCATAAAGCTCATTAAAGTTGATAAAGGATATGCTTTAGCCAGGTTGGAAATTACAGATAAACACTTAAATGGTGTAAATATAGTTCAGGGTGGTGCAATATTTACCCTGGCAGACTATGCCTTTGCTGCGGCTTCAAATTCTAAGGGAGCTGTTACTTTAGGAATAAACGCTAATATATCGTATTTCAAACCAGCACAGGGCAAATTACTTATTGCTGAAGCCAGAGAAATATCATCAAGCAGAAAACTCTGTAATTATAAAGTAGACATTTATGATGAAAGCAATGATTTGATTGCCGGGTTTAATGCTACTGGTTATATAAAAGGCTAACTGAATTTGCTAAACCAGGTAAAAAAATATATAATAATAGAAAAGCAGAATTTATGATTATAATGTTTACTATGAATTAAGGAGGGCGTTGGAGTGTGGAGTGGGAAGAATTAGAACAGGCCTGTCAGGCATGTCAGCGCTGTTCATTATATAAAACAAGGAATAAACTTGTTTTTGGTGGTGGTAATAGAGATGCCTCACTGATGTTTATTGGTGAAGGGCCTGGCCGTCAGGAGGATGCTACAGGTATACCCTTTGTTGGAAAGTCAGGACAGCTGCTGGATAAAATTCTGGCAGCTATTGATGTCAAAAGGGAGGATGTCTATATTGGCAATATTGTCAAATGTCGGCCGCCTAATAACCGTGACCCCAGAGAAGATGAGAAAAAAGCCTGTTTACCTTATCTCCGCAATCAGGTTCACCTTATTAGACCAAGAATTATAGTATGTTTAGGCCGGGTTGCTGCCCAGTCGATTATTAGCCCTGATTTTAAGATTACCAGACAGCATGGTAGCTGGACAGAACGCAAGGGTTATTACCTAACTGCTACCTATCACCCTTCTGCACTTTTGAGGGTTCCATCAAGAAAAAAAGAGGCCTGGGAGGATTTTAAAAAAATAAAAGAAAAATTAGCCAGTGTGCAAAAAGAACCTTGACATAATCATTTTTATCTGGTAATATGTATATCAATAACATTGAAAAAGGCTATGAGTGGGAATAGTAGGAGACCTAAATAATATTTAGAGAGCCGGTGTTTGGTGAAAACCGGATATTATTTACCTCTGAACTCGTCCAGGAGCTGCTGCCTGAACCTTTAGGGTAAGACGTTTCCCTACGTTATAAGGGTAGATGGTTATGATGCCATTGAATTGAGTGGTTCTTATAGACCTTTTTATAGTATGAGTATTCATTCCTAGGTATCTCATTAGTTATAAAGGGAATATAAGACAAATAGAGTGGTACCGCGAGTAGATAATATCCTCGTCTCTTTAAGAGATGGGGATTTTTTGCATTTTATAGGTACCTTACTGGTAAGTCATCAAGTCTCCAGGATCAGGCTGTTATTTATAAAGGGTGTTTCAAAATTTAAAGAGGGAGTGAGTATAATGAGAAAGATCCATGTGTTAGATACAACATTAAGGGATGGCGAACAGGTACCAGGAGCAAAGTTGAATCTGGAAGAAAAATTAGAAATAGCCAGGCAGTTAAAGAAATTAAGGGTTGATACGATTGAAGCTGGTTTTTCCGCCTCATCACCAGGTGATTTTGAGGCAGTTACCAGGATTGCTAAGACTGTAGGTAATGATGGTGGACCAGTAATAACCGCTCTGGCCAGGGCAGTTAAGTCTGATATAGATGCTGTTTATGAAAGTGTAAAGTTTGCTGAAAGGCCGTTAATTCATATTGTGTTAGGAACTTCTTCACAACATCTTGATAAGAAATTTAAAAAGAGCAAAGAAGAGATTTTAAGCAAAGGGGTAGAAGCGGTAAAATATGCTAAAAAGCTGCTCCATGAGGTCCAGTATTCTACAGAAGATGCCTCAAGGTCAGATTTTGAATACCTCTGGAAGACTATTGAGGCTGTAGTTAAAGCAGGGGCTACGGTTATCAATGTCCCTGATACAGTTGGTTATGCAGTCCCCGAGGAGTTTGGGGAATTGATCAATAAACTTAACTACCGTCTAAAAAACCTGAATGATAAGGTGCTCCTTAGTGTACACTGTCATAATGATACTGGTCTGGCAACAGCTAATACCTTAATGGCTGTAAAAAACGGGGCAGATAGGGTAGAGTGTACTATCAATGGACTCGGTGAAAGAGCAGGTAATGCTGCACTGGAAGAGGTGGTTATGGGGCTTAAGACCAGAGTTGATTATTATGGTGCCTATACAGATATTGTAAGCAAAGAGATTATGAATACCTCCCGTCTTGTCTCTAATCTGATGGGGCTGGATGTTCAGGTTAATAAGGCTATTACTGGTGAAAATGCCTTTGCCCATTCATCAGGAATTCATCAGGATGGTCTCTTAAAATCTCGTGATGTGTACGAGATAATAAATCCGGCAGATGTTGGTTGTGAAGAGATGGAGATGGTTCTTACAGCCAGATCAGGGAAACATGCCTTCCGTAATGCCCTGGAGAAAATAGGTTTCCAGCTTGATAATGAAGATGAATTTGCTGAGTTATTTGATAAATACCTTGAACTAGCTGATAAAAAGAAAGAGGTATATTATCATGATCTCTTCTACCTTGCTAATATTTTTATGATTGAGAAACACGGTAAATCTACCAGTATCAGGTTATATGAACTGGAAAATCTGCAGGTAATAAGTAATGATCTTTTCCCGACAGCTACGGTTAAACTAAAAAGAGGCAATGAAACATATCAGGGGAGTGCTGCAGGTGATGGCCCAATAGATGCCCTGTATTCTGCCATAAAATCAATGATCAATATTGAATTAGAATTAAAAGAGTATAAGATAAGTAGTATTTCACGGGGTAAAGAGGCCCTGGGTAAGGTTGCCCTCAAACTCTCTTATCAAGATAAAATATATTCATCACGGGCCATAGATACTGATATTATCAAAGCCAGTGCCCTGGCCTTCCTAAATGGTATAAATCGTATTATTATGGAGCAGACAAAGGAAAAGGCCAAAGATGAGCACTCAGCTTAATATTTAGCCAACAAATTAATTATTTATTTTTTAACCCCATTATTAGTTTCTGCTGATAATGGGATTTTTTAAGTTGCAGGAGATATTTACTACTTGTTGAATAATATCTATAGTTATTTTTTGAATGAAAAATGGGGTGTAAATAATGAACTATGATAATATCATTAAGGAAAGGGTACATCAGTATTATTGGGAGGAAGATTTAAATTGTGCTACTGCGATGTTAAAAATACTGGCTGAGATATTTGAAGTCAAATTAAATTTACAGGTGATAGACTCAGCTATAGGTATGCATGGTGCAGGGTCATTTGGAGCACAATGTGGCTTAGTTGAGGGTTCATTAATGTTTTTGGGTATATTCGGCAAGAAACAGCTGATTTCCCATGGTGAAATTATTGAAAAGTGTTATAATTTTGCTGATAAGTTTCAGAAAGAATTCGGTAGTTTGCTTTGTAGTGAACTGCGTCCAGAGGGGTTTAAAAAAGATAATCCCCCACATTTATGTGAAGATATGACCAGGAAGGCAGTAGATTTTACTGTTAACTATATAATGAATAATAATAGTTTGTCTAGAGATTGTGGATAATTTTGAAGAGCGATAAATATATTTATCTGGATTATAATATTATATTTAACTATGTATATCAAGCATTTTAAAAATATAAATAAAGGGTGGTAAATATGGAGATAAATATATTGCAATTAATTGAGGGAGCAAAAAAGGCAAGGGGGTTAACTGTAATAATTGATGTTTTCCGAGCCTTTTCCACTGCCTGTTATGCTTTTAGTAGAGGGGTTAATAGGATTATCCCGGTTGGTGATTTAGAGCTGGCTTACAGCTTAAAGGAAGAAAATATGGACTATATCCTGATGGGCGAAAGACAGGGTAAAATACTACCTGGCTTTGATTTTGGTAATTCACCGACTCATATCTTGGAGGCAGATTTGACTGCTAAAACAGTGGTACACACAACAAGCGCGGGAACTCAGGGTATTGTTAATGCTACCCAGGCAGATGAAATTATTACTGCCAGTTTTGTTAATGCGGCTGCAGTAAGTGAGTATATTAAGGTAAAAAATCCAGCAGTAGTATCTTTAGTCTGTATGGGCAATGCCTGTGAATATGAGGCTGAGGAAGACACCCTCTGTGCCCAATACCTTAAAAATGCCTTAGAGGGAAAACCATGTTTAAAAAAGGGTGAAATCAAAGAAATATTGCAGAAGAATGCTGGTCAGAGATTCTTTGATCCAGCCAGTCAAGCCTGGGCACCGAAAACAGATTTTCAGCTGTGTACAGACCTGGATAGATTCAACTTTGTTTTAAAGGCTATAAAAAATAAAGAGGGATATTACCAACTACAAAGAGTATGACAGGGGGACGGTTTCTACTGTCATGTTTTGCTTCAGTATTTTTTAACAACAAATGTAAATGTAAGCAGGAATTATTAATAATATAGAGAAATATAACATTATGTGAGAGAATTGTGGGAAATAATGAAAATAATTAAGCTCCTACACAAGGGAATAAGTTATAGGCAGGGTCAAATATAAGGGGGTGTTGAGATGAGTCTATTAACTACAGGTGTGGTACAGGGTTTGACTGAAGCGAATTTACATATGAAGTCTGCAGGTGTAGCCATGAAGGTATATAAGTGGGCAGAACGTGAAGGTGATAAAGGGGTTATGGAACGTGCTCAAGGATATGCTACAGATTCTATGAAAAGTGCTGGAGAATCTAGTAAAAAAGCACAGGAAGCCCTGCTAGAAGCACAGCGAGAAGCCAGAAAAAAGGCCAGGGCTGAACAGGAGGCTGCCCTGGAAGAACGCCGTCAGGAAGCAGCCCAGGCGAAAAAAGAGAAAGAGAAAAAAGCTAGAAAATCGAAAGAAGATGTGGTTGACATCAGCAAAGAAGGGCAGGATAGTGTAAAAGCAGATAACAGTGAAGATATTGAAATTCACCAGGAGAGTACGGTAGTTGAAAATCTTGGGATTTCGACTGAGTCTGTTAACAATGAATCTGACCAGAAAATATATACAGCACAAGGTGAAATAAAATCTGCTTCTGTTGACCCTCAATTACTGGCAACAGTCTAATTGTATGTTTATTATAGTATAGTTTTGAGGTATTAATGTAAATGTAAAATAAATTTAAACAAAGGGCTTTAGTAGTTTGCTTACTACCTTTAGGTAATTTAATTTACCTGTAAAAATACCCTGCCCTATTCTACCCTTTAAGGATTTAACAAGGGTATCAAAATTATCATTGCTCATCTTTTCCATAGTTTTTCTAAGGGTCAGTGAGTTATTAAAACTTTTTCGCAGGCGTTTGGTTAAATCCTGATAATCTCCCTGGCCAGAGATATCAAGGGCAGCATAAATACCAGTTAGTATTGCTGCCACCTGCCCGAACCCTAAAAAAGGCATGATAGAACCAAAATTATTACCTACCAGGAATGTATTCCCTATCCTGGGGTATTGGCATATTCCAACCATATATTCTGTTATTTCAAATTGCTCATATATTTCAAGGGATTGATTTAGGGTATTTGCTACTCCCTTTTTAAATTTCTCCCATAGTAAATTAGAGTCAATTTTTTTATTCCTGGGGTATTCTGGATAAGCAATAACAATATTAGCTCTATCATGGGAGATTGGTATTAAATAACAATACCCCTGGGGAGCAAAATCATTATTTAGCCAGGCATGTACTGAGCTAATAGCAAAATCACCTTTAATATTAGCTCCCTTCAATTTGACTGTAAAGGCAGTGTCATAACTGCTTATTTTCTGGGCATAGGCAGCATCACCTGTTGCCAGAATAACATGACTGTATTCGTGTAATAGTTTTTCATATGATTTGCTGGATTTAAACCTGACTTTACTTTTTACCTGTTGTCCCAGTTGTTTTTCAAAGGAATTATCTATTCTTCCTCGCAAATTGGTATAACCCAAATTTCCTTTTATAACAGCAGTTTGATGGGGTGAATGAATAATAAGTTCTTTGATATTACTGGCTGGATTAAGATATATCTTATGTTTCTCTGAAAAATATTTAATGGCATCATTAATTGGTTTTGATAAAGCAGATAATAGAATTTCACAGTTAACAAACCTATCACCAAATTCTCTCCTTTTCTCAAAAATAACCGGGGTAATTCCCTTTTGTTCTAAAGTAAGGGCACAGGCTAAGCCTGATAAGCCCGCCCCCATGATTGCTATCTTAATTTTTATCACCACCAGGGTATATTATTTTACAAGTAATCATTTATATAATGTGTAATTTTTCAAGATACTATTTATCCCACATGTGGGATTTTTTAATATCTAGCTTAGGTTCTTATTGATTAGTATTGTATTTCACTGGAATAATTATTTTTGGCTTTTGATAGTAACTAACACAGCAGATGTGAGAACACTGGCTATTGGTCTGGGGATGTTTGTGCAACAGGAGAGTGGGGCTGATTGGCCTCTGCTTATGGCTGGTACTATGTTTATTGTTCTACCAGTTTTACTTTTCTTTTTATGTACCCAGAATGTTTTATCAATAATCTAATAAAATCTGGATTAAAGGAATAGTCTTCTATTAGTATATATTAACTAAATTTAGGCCTAATAAATAGAAAATTTTATCTTAAACTCCTGTATAACTAAATATCTTAAAAAACTACTTTTTTGACATATGCCTAAAATGGTAGTAAAATCGTAATAAATAATAAAATAATTCTATAAGGGGAGGGAATAGATAAAATTATATGCGTCTTAATCCAAAATTAGCTAAAAAAATTGTCAATAAAACAATGAATGTTTTAGGAAAGAATATTAATATTATGGACTATAATGGAGTCATTATTGCAAGTGGGGAGCATAAACGTGTTGATTCTTTTCATGAAATATCAGTTCAAGTTATTAAAAAAGAAAAAATAATTATTATTGGAGAAAATGAAGCTGAGAAATATAAAGGGGTTAAGCCTGGAATTAATTTACCGATTAAATTTAATAGTAAAATTATAGGTGTAGTTGGTATTACCGGTAAAATAGAAGAAGTGGAGGGTTATGGTAGAATAGTAAAAGATTTGGTAGAGTTGATGTTGCAGCAAGAATTATTTTATAGTGAATTAGATAGAAAAAATAAAGTTAGTGAAAATTTTTACCAGCAGCTATTAAGTAATAAGATTTCAGATATAGATTTATTGAAAGATAGAGCAAATTTATTAAAAATAAAATATCATTTACTAAGAGTTATTTTAGTCTTAAAGTTAGAACCCTTTAATGCTGAGATGGTAACTAAAAAAATGCAAAATATTTGTGATAAAGGTAATTTCTATAATAATAGGAATAAAGATGTTTTTTTAATTAGAGGAGAAAATTTAATATTAATCAAGTCTTTTTCTAATATTAAAGAAAAACGGGATATTGAAATAAACATACAAAAATATATTAGTGAGATAAAAAAAAATTATTTTAAGGAGACATATCAGTTTATTGTTGGGGTTGGATCAATATGTGAAAAGCTAGATGAATTATATTTATCCTACCAAGGGGCCAAACATGCTTTAGAAGTAGGAGAAAAGATACATAAAATGAAAGACAATGAATATATTTTTTTTCTTAATAAATTAGGTTATGATTATTTTCTTCCTTTTATTCCAGATAATTATGCAAACTATTATTTACATAATTTATTCAATCATGATATTGCACAAGTTTTTTCAAAAAATGATATTGGACATATATTAGAAGCCTTGTATAATAATAATTTGAATTTGACTAAAAGTGCTGATGAATTAATGATGCATCGTAACACATTATTATATAAACTAAAAAACATTAAAAGTTATACTGGTATAAATCCTAAAGAAGCAAAGGGTTTATTTGTTTTATTAATTGCCTACCATTTATATTTGTATGAAAAGTAAATAACAAATTGTGCATTTTGCAATATATAAATGCAAAAAAACCAAATTTATTACATGATTTGTACATTGTATTTATTTGCCTTTTTCAATAAAATAAATAGTATGATTTGTTTAAAATTGCTATTAATTATACAAATGTTAATATAAATACTTTGGTTAATTTCACTATTATTTTAAAAGATAACACAATATAAAAGATAATATGGTTGGTGATAATTTATGGAATGGGATTATAGAGTAAGCAAAGAACATGCAGAGAAGATTGTTGATATTTTACATAGAGTAACAGGTAATAATGTTAATTTTATGGATAGTAATGGTGAAATTATTGCTACTAAACAACCAGAGAGATTAGGTACTATTCATAAAGCGGCCAAACGAATAATGGAAGGAAAAGTAGATTGTGTAAGTATCACAGCTCAAGAGGCGAAAGATATAGAAGGAGCCTTACCTGGTTATAATGGCGCTATTGAACTTAATGGGAAAAGGATAGGTTGTATTGGTATTACAGGGGATCCAACTACAGTAGAACCATTACAAAAATTAGCAGCCATGATTGTTGTAGAAGAAATAAAGAAGGATTTTGCTAATAAAAAGAAAGAGGAATTAAATAAAATAATAGCTGTGCAAATTAAAGAAGTTTCTTTGTCTATTCAGGAAATTACTGAGGGAGCAGAAGAAATTGCTATAAGTAGTAGTCAAATGGAAGAAATGGCAGATAAAATAGAAACTCAGATTGAAGAGATTAATAATATATTACAATTAGTTACTAATATTGCAAAAAGAACAAAATTATTAGGATTAAATGCTTCAATTGAGGCTGCTAGAGCAGGAAATGAGGGTCGTGGTTTTGGTATAGTAGCTCAGGAGGTACGTAATCTTTCTTCTGATTCATCAAATTCAATAAAAAAAATAGAAGATCAATTGTTTGAGATAAAAGATTTAATAAGCAATATTACTGAAAGTATTTATAAAAATTCTACTACTACTAAAAAAGAGGCTAAAACATTGAAATATATAAAAAATAATGTAATAAGTATTGAAAATAACATTGAAAAATTAACTAAATAATTATATGAAATTATTATATTATTTTGAGGGGGTAAACTAATGGGTTTAAAGATAACCACTTTAGTAGAAAATAGCTTAGGAGAAAACTTGGCTTTACTGGCAGCACATGGATTGTCCTTTTTGATTGAAGAAGATGACAAATCATTTTTATTTGATCTTGGACAACATGATTTAGTTGTTAAGAATGCTGCAGAGCTGGGATTTGACCTTTCTCTGATAAGCAAGGTAATAATCAGTCATAATCATTATGATCATGGTGGTGGTTTGAAAGATTTAATAAATAATTTTGGCCCACAAGAAATAATTGTCCATAAAGATTTTTTCGAAGAAAAATATGGAATTGGTAAAATAAAAATGGAGTATTTGGGAATTAATTATACCTTAAAGTCTTTGTTGAAAACAGGCTCAAAAATCCAAGAGATTTCAGATAATATAACCTATATAAGTGATAATATATTTATTGCTGCTAATTTTAAAAGAAAAAGTAGTTTTGAAAAAGTTAATAAACGTTTTTATATTAAAAGAGATAATGAATTAGTTTTAGATGAATTTAATGATGAAATTGCAGTAGGAATAAAGTCTCCAAAAGGATTAATAATTTTACTTGGGTGTTCTCATCCTGGCGTGGTAAATATGCTTAATTCGATTATTGAGAGGACAGGAATAGATGATATCTATTGTATTTTGGGAGGGACACATTTAGTAGAGGGAGAAACAGAACGAATAAGTAAAACGATACAATATATCAAGGATTTAGATGTTGATTATATAGGAATCTCACATTGTACAGGGAAAAAAGCAGAGAAGGCATTTAAACAAGAACTGCCTAACAAGTTCTTCCATAATAGTACAGGGACTACAATAGAAATTATGTAATTGTAATAAATCATTCATTTTTATATCCAATAAGACAATAATTTTATAAGAATGTTTATAAAGTGTAATGATTTTAAATAAAAATAAATCAAGCAGGAGGCAATTAGTATGAGTGGTTTACCTTTGATTTTAATTGTTTTATTAGGATTAGTATTAATGGTTTTAGGAATTACAAAGTTAAAAATGCATCCCTTTATTGTATTATTATTAACAGCATATTTCATTGGAATACTAACATTTATGCCAGTATCAGAAATAGTTGGAACAATGACTGAAGGTTTTGGCGGTATTATGGCCAATATTGGTATAGTCATTATAGCAGGAACGATTATAGGTACTATTCTTGAAAAGACTGGTGCTGCATTAACTATGGCTAATACTATTTTGGGAATATTCGGTAAAGACCGTTCGGTTTTAACTATGAGTATAACAGGTTATGTTGTATCAATTCCTGTATTTTGTGATTCGGGTTTTGTAATACTTTCTCCACTTAGCCGGGCAATTGCTGAAAAATCCAAGGTCTCTTTAGCAGTAACTGCTACAGCTTTAAGTTCAGGTTTATATGCGACCCATTGTTTGGTACCACCTACACCAGGGCCGATTTATATGGCAGCTGCACTCAAAGCTAATCTAGGAATGGTTATTATCTTTGGTCTTATTGTTTCAATTCCAGCCTTAATTTCAGGGTGGATATATGCTAAAAAAGTTGCTTCAAAATATGATATTGCTCCTAATCCAGAAGAAACTATGGACTCTTTATTGGAAAAATACGGTAGCTTACCAAAACCGCTGGAGTCCTTTGCTCCAATATTGTTACCTATAATTTTGATTGCTTTTAAATCAATAGCTGATTTTCCCAGTGCACCTTTAGGTGAGGGGGCTTTAAGGTCTTTTCTAAATTTTATAGGGGATCCAGTAACTGCATTGATTATAGGTGTTTTCTTGGCTATAAGATTAATTAATTCAAACTATAAAGACAAGACATTTGATTGGGTTCAAGATGGTATTATTAATGCTGGAATGATCTTAGCTATTACAGGTGCTGGTGGGGCTTTAGGCGCCATATTAAGGAGTTTACCATTAGCAGATGCTGTAAGTGGTTTTTTATTGGAGTACCATGTAGGTTTATTATTACCCTTTATCTTGGCGGCCTTACTTAAAACAGCCATGGGTGCTTCAACAGTAGCTATGGTTACAGTGGCAGCAATGATAGCACCATTAATGGGTGATTTGGGTTTAACAAGCGAAGTTGCTAAGGTTCTTACTGTTCTGGCTATGGGGGCAGGTTCTATGACTGTTTCTCATGCAAATGATAGTTATTTCTGGGTAGTGGCTAAGTTTTCAGATATGGACACATCAACAGCATATAAAACCCAGACAGGGGTAACGCTAGTAGAAGGTATAGTCAGTATAGTTACTATTTATATTTTGGCAGCTATATTTATTTAATTACCTATAAAGCTAAGGTGATATAATGTTAAAGTATTTCAAAAAATTTATTGACAGGTTTAAAGAAAAAAGTAATTTTAACAAGGCATTAAAATATTTAAACACAGGAGAGTATGGACAAGCTGAAAATATATTAGTAGCTCTAGTTGATTCTAATAATTTAGATTTAAAAATGGTCTATTTTAATCTTGCTGCCGTTTTAATAGGAAATGAAAAATTTGAAGAAGCAGAATTCTATTTAAAAAAGGCAATTAAAGTCAAAAATAATATAGATTTTTTCTGGGGTACACTGGGAGAAGTATATATTTTACAGGAAAAATGGCTAATGGCAGAAGACAGTCTTCAAGAAGCAATCAAATTAAATAAGAGTAAAAAGTTATATAGAGATAAGTTAAGTATTGTAAAAGGGAACCAAAAAATCAAGGATAATTATTTAAAATATTATTATTTAGTTAAGAAGGCCCTCAAATTACAGAAAGAAGAAAAATGGGAAAAGAGTATTGATATGTTTAAAAAAGCATTAGAATATAATAATATAATGGGCTATGCCTATAATCAAATAGGGGCTATTTACAATAATAAGCTGGATAATGCTAAAGAAGCTATAAAGTATTTTAAATTGGCCTTGGAAAAAGAACCTGGAAATACAATGTTCAAGATGAATTATAACCGCGTAAAATAATTTAGAAAGTTTAACTTATAAGGCTGTATTAATTAAAAATCTATCATAGGATTTAAATCCTATGATAGATTTTTCTATTTAATCATATTTAAGCTCCATACCTACCCCAACCTCCTGCAATTTGCTCACCCTGGAAAGGGCTATCTTTGATTGTAGGTCTGTGCAGTGACAGGCATGGACTACTTCAGGTTTTAACTCTTTTACCCCCTAGTCCTTTTAGAAAGGAAATAGGGGGATTATTTTTATATGGATACATAATAAAAGGAGTATCTGAGAAAGATATAAATGGAATAATTGATAAAAAACAAAGTAGATTGGGGATGAAAATGAAGAGAAAGATTATCCTGGCAGGAATACTTGTAATGCTGGTTGTACTTTCAACTTTTGTATATTATAGGAGCGGTCTTTCTGGTGATGGAGAAAAGAAACAGGCAGAAGAAGATAGGCTGGCTAAAACAGAGCTGGAAAATGTAGAGGAGAATATTAACGGCTATAACCTTGAAGATGACCTGAAGATGACTCTGATGGCTCAAAAGGATAAAGAAAGTGAAATAATGGGTATTAGTCAGGAAGAAAAGAGAAAACTGCTTAAGAATATTAAACCGGCGAGTATGAATGAAGTACTTGAGGAATATAATACCCACCTACCAGAACAAATTAATGATGCACGGCAGTACTTCAAATATAATATTTCCTTTGATTATTTCCTTACCACAGCAGAGGAAGGTGCAGAAATACGTGATAACCCAACCCCGGATAGTACTGTGCTGGGTAAATTAGATAATCTGGATAAGGCCTCTCTGCTTCAGCGGGTAGAAAGTGAGAATAATATATGGTACAGAATAATATTCTCTGATGGTGAACAGGTACAAGAAGGATATATCCCTTCTACAACAGGAACCCCCAGGGTCTTTCGATTTAAGAAAATGCAGGAGTCAGTTAGTAATTTAAAACAGCTGCTGGCCCAGGGAGAACTGCATTTTATTAATAATTATAAAAATAGAAATGGGGCACCACCACAGGAAGGTGATATAGCTGTAGATGAATATGGTTACAGGGTATATCATAGTGCACCTGCTTACCAACAGGCAGATACAGGGAGCAATTACCGCTATATACCTGATGGAATGTTAGTACGAATGCTGGGTGAGAGTGGTGATTTCTATCATGTAAATGTCCCGACCTTTGGCGGCAATTATTATATACCCAAGAAATATATTGACCCGAATGTAACCTTGAGTCAGTTAAAACACGTAATTGTGGTAGACAGGGACCAGCAGAATCAGGCTGCCTTTGAAGTGGTAGATGATGCCCTTAACCTTGTATCATACACCCTGTCTACTACCGGTATCTCCGGGGATTTTTCTTTTGAGACCAGTCTTGGTATCTATAAGGCTATTGAAAAAAAAGAACGTTTTGAGTATCTAAAAAGCGGTCAGCAGGATGTTGCAGGTTATGCCCCTTATGCTACACGGTTTTCAGGTGGGGCTTATGTTCATGGTGTTCCAGTAAAATATAAAGAAGAGGGTGGTAAAAAACTGGACCCCGGTACAATAGAATATCTCCATACTATCGGTACTTTCCCCCGTTCCAGTATGTGTGTCCGCAATTTTACCAGTCATGCCCAATTTCTTTATAATTGGATGAATACTCAAAATGGTGCTGTGATTGTAATGGAGTAAAGTTGGTGAAATTAATAAAATGACGAAAAAACCTTAGCGTTTTATGCTAGGGTTTTTTGTATTAATTTAACATTAAATGCAAATGAGGGCAGGAAATATTGATATTTTAGAGAAGTATAATATTATATGGGAAATAATGAAAATAAATTAGGTGGTTTTTATGTCGAAAAAAAATAAGCTCTATAGAATTCTAAAAATCATTAGTTTGTTGAGTAACAGACATAAGAAATGGAAGGTTAGAGAACTGGCCGGGCTTTTTGGGGTAAGTCCCAGGACTATTTATCGGGATTTTGAGTTAATGGAAGAAATGAGAATACCAATTTATAATGACCCTGACAGTAATACATATGCAATAATGGAAGATTTCTATTTTAAACCCCCTAAGATTAATAAAGAAGAGGCTATGGCTCTATTACTGGTTGGACAGGTCTTTCAGGAAGAGATTTTTCCCTACAGGGAAGAGTTAAATACAGCAGTTGCTAAGATAATTAATTCTCTGTCTCCTTCTATTAAAAAGGTTATTGATGATATTAGTTCACAGATTATTTACCAAAATGGGGCTTTTGTCAATCTATCTCCTTTTAAAGATATAATAGAGATGATTGAAAAGGCGATGAAAAAGAGTATTACTATAGAATTAGATTATTATTCATTAAGTAGTGATCAGCTTAATTCTAGACAAATAGACCCCTATAATATTGCTTATAAAAATGGAGCCGGTTACTTAATTGGTTACTGTCATCTAAGGTCGGCAGTACGCATGTTTAGGGTTGATAGGATAAGAGGAATTAAACTTACGGATCTGTCTTTTGAAATATTAAGTGACTTTACTATTGATAAATACCTAGAAAATACCTGGGGAGTAGAACGGGGTGATAATGAAGAAAGAATAATATTAATCTTTAAAGGAAAGGCTGCTAGATTGGTAAAAGAAATGGAATGGCACCCTTCGCAGCATATTATAGATTTACCAGGTAATAGAATAAAATTTGAAGTGATAACTGGAAGTAGGAAAGAAATTAAAAACTGGATACTTAGTTATGGTTCAAGTGTGGAAGTGATTAGACCTGCAGACTTAAAAGAGGAAATAGCAGATGAAATTGAAAAAATGCAGAAAATATATAAATAAACTAGTGTTTGTGACAAAACGTAGTCAAAGGGGTGTGGTATGATTTATATAATGGATAAATAATTATTAGTTCTAGATATTTAAGGAGGAGGTAAATTTATTGAGATTAAGCTGTGAGTATAATGCTGAAAAAATTCCTATTTGTAATAGTATATTGTTTGTTAGTTTAATTAAAGAAGCATTAAAAAAGTCGGATATAGAATATTTTAAAAAGATATATGTATATGATGGTGATAAATCAAATAAAAGAAGTAAGAATTATTGTAGTGCATTATTTTTAAAAGATTTTGAGAGAAAGAAAGATGTTATTAAAATCAATGACAGGGTTATTTTTAATTTTTCTACTCCTGATTATGAGTTTGGAGTGAACTTATATAATGGTTTACTGATGATAGACGAATTATTCCAATATAAAGATTATATATTCAATAAAATCAGGATTAATCTGCTCAAAGAGAAGGAAGTGAAAAATAACAGGGTAAGATTCAAGACTCTATCGCCAATCTGTATTAAGGATAGAAATAATAGATTTCTGGATTTAGATAATAAAAATTATGATAGGGAATTAAATTACATTGTAAACGAGGTTTTGAAGAATTATCGTGGGACAGGCTTACAGAAGGAATTAAAGTTTACTCCTGTTAATATGCAAAAAGTTGTAGTTAAGCAGAAGATTGAAAAGTTTACTAAAAATACCGGACGCCCCTATTACTATGTAAATAGTTTTAAAGGTAGTTTTGAACTTGAAGGAGCAGTAGAGGACTTGAAAGATATTTATCAGTTAGGAATTGGGTTTAACCGCAGCCAGGGATTCGGGATGTTGGAGGTGATTTAAACTGAAGTTAAAGTTATACAGGAATGACTGGTTTGTTAATATGGGTATAGTCGGTTTTATGAGAATATTAAAGAAAGCTGAAAAGAGCTATATAGAAGAAGATAGTTATAAACTCTGTGCTAATTATTTAGAAGTTGATAGTAGTTTGCTGGAAAACTTTTCTCAATATTACTTCGAATACTTTCTGGAAGAATACAACATCCATTCTAGAGAAAGTGAAAAAGTTGAAAGATATTTAAATATAGCTAGAAATAAAAATAAATTTAAGGATGCAGCAGGATGGATTAAAGATGCTGTGCGGTATAATCGTGATAAAGTAAAGAGAGCAAAATTTGAAAATGAATATTATGAAAAAGAATTAGATAAAGTGTTCAAAAGATTGAGTGAAATGAAGAAAGTAGAACAAATTGGAGAACTTGAGAGATTAGTTGATATTTTTAAAAAAGTAATGAAAGAAGAGGAAGTGAATCAAAAGTTATCTTTGAATGCTTTTAAGAATGGTTTATCTTCTAACTACTTTGGACAACCCAGTTTTTTAAATGTTTATTATGCACGTAATTCAATTAAAGAACAGCAGGAAAAAATGAAGGATGATTATATTAAGCCTGTTTTAGAAGATGTAAGGTTAGATGTTGCTTTAAAAAATGTTACAGGGATTCAGGATTTTAGTGATTTTGTAGAAAGTGAGTTAGATAGAGATAGTATATCCAAGGAGTATAATAAATTATTACAGACAATAAATAAGAAATTTATTAAGAGGAATAAGAGTTTAGATGATATAAGAGAGTTTTTAGATAATAAGGTTTTACATTGCTCTATTTGGAATCAGTATCTAAGTAATTCGCAATTTACTAATAAGAGTAATATGGGGTGTGAATTTACTGAGAGTGTTTTTATTCCTTTAGCTGTAAGCCTTAAGAAATCCAAGAATTTCATGTGGAATGGAAATATAAGTTTACCTATATGTAATTTACTAAAATTAGTATTATTAGCGGCTCCGGCTGGTGCCACAGAGATGAATAGTGGGAATGCGGGATTTGTTAATCTTGATACCAGTATTGAGGAATTATATAAGCAGAATCAAAATTTAAAGAATCATATAAAAAATGGTAAAAATCCCTTTGAAGAAGTTATCTATGATATAGTTAGCGAAAGTAGTCAAAAGAGTAAATGGATGTTGAGTAATATTTTATTTGTAGAGTTTAATGCTGAATATGATTCTAAAAGTTCTAAGCTTAGTTATTTTAATATTCCACAGGTCGTTGCCAAATATTTCAAAAAATATGGCAGGGAAGAATTAAGTAAAATTTGGGATGAAAAGTTTAAAGAGAGTTTAGTTAATTTGATTTTATATAGTAAGGCAACTAAAACTGAGGTATATAATTTTAAAAAAGGTAAGAAAGATACTGTTGTTGTTAACAATATTAACTCCCTGATTAATGCCAAATTGAGAGATGTGATAAGTAGCGGTGTCGGTGTTCCTTATGATGCTATGAGGGCAACAGTGGCTAAGTATAAAATAGAACAAATTAAAAAGGGGTGTGAAAAAGTGGATGACAAGAATATAAATTGGGCATATAACGAAGGGAAAAGGTTAAAGTACTATTTTGAGGGTAAAAATTCTAAAGGTGAAAAAATACAAGGTAGGGAGTCCAGAGCAAATAAGATTCCAGGTTTAGCTTATAGATTATTGAATGCTGTTAATGCTGGTAATAAAAAACAATTTATGGATTCACTTTTAAGAATTTATATGGGTGCTGGAAAAGAAGTACCATATATATTGTTGAATGTTATACACGAAGAAGAGATGGAATTTGAAACTGTGGCTCATGCTTTTCTGAGTGGATTTATACCCAAAAAAGAGGAAAATCAGGGAGAAGAGGTAGATAGTAAATTAGTGGAGGAGGTAAAGTAAGATGGGTAAAGGATTGACAATTACAGTGGTTTTTGAAGCGGGTTCATTAAATTATGGTGAAGGTGTCGGAAATATTTCAGAGTTAAAGAAAGTTAATCGGGGTAATGGACAGACCTATACTTTTGCTTCCAGACAGTGTCTGGGATTTGATATTAGAAGACTTGGGGCAGAGTTATTTGACTGGAAGATGGATACTGTAACTAAAAATGGAACTATTCAGTATAAGAAGGATATAACAATTGAAGATTCTGAAGAAATGGACTTATTTGGTTATATGAAGACTGCCAGTAGATCAAATGCAACAACAAGATCGGCGGCGGTAAGGTTGAGTCCTGCTTTTTCAATGGAGCCTTATAAAAGTGATATGGACTTTCTAAATAATAAAGGTCTGGCTGACAGGATTGATGAGAACCCAAATCTGGCTAATATTGAACAGCACCAAAGTTTTTATACTTATACAATGACTGTAGATTTAAATAGAGTAGGTAAAGATGCTGATATAGAGTTAGATAATACTGAAAAAGCAAAAAGGCTCAGGGAGCTATTAACTATTGTTAAATTATTAAATCGGAATATTAGGGGAAGGCAGGAAACTTTATCACCAGTATTTGTTGTTGGTGGCGTTTATGATTTAGCAAACCCGTTTTTTCAGGGGAGGATAAAATTAGGTATTAGAAAAAATAATTATGTCATTAATGTTGAACCTTTGAACGATGCTTTAGAGATTGGTATTTTAGATAATCATGTAAAAGATAATACACTAATTGGTATAATAGATGGGATTTTCACTAATAAGGATGAAATAGAAAAGATATTAGGCGATAAAGTTTTATCAGTAGAGAATTTCTTTAAAAAATTAGAATTACAGGTAGCAGAAGTTTATAAGTAGGTGAGAATATGGAAGTGTTAAAGCTTGATCTTTTTCAGGAGAGTGCATGTTATAAAAAACCTTTTGCTTTCAAGGTGGGGGAGACCTACCCTCTTCCTCCCTATTCAACGGTAAAGGGGATGTTACATAAAATATTAAAGGCTAAAGAGTTTATTCCAATGAGTATTTCTATTCAGGGTGACTATGACAGTAAATTTGTTGATTATCAGAGTATGTATTTTTATAAGGATAAAGATATAACTAAAATGCCTTTAGATATGCATCTACTGCATAATGTAAAATTAATTATTCATGTGAAAGCTGAAAGACAGATATTAGATGGGATTGTGGGAGGAATTACCGGGCTTGATGAGTATTTAAGTTTAGGCCGTCGAGAGGATTTAGTTAGGATTAATGAAGTTAAATTTGTAGGATTAAAAAAATATAATCCTTTTGATGAAGGAAAAAATTATTTTATTAAATACCCGATTTATATACCAGTAGATAAAACAGATGAGGAATTAACAGGAATTAATTATCGTTTGAACTGGAAATATAAAATAGTTGAAGGTTTAAGACAATGGGAAAAAATCAATGTAATATATGTAGAAAAGGGGGAAGAATTATCTGATGAATCTGAAATTGTTATAGATGACGATACAAAGGATTTAGTTTGTTTTAATTTATAGAATTGAGTAATAACTTTATTATAATGGCTCCTCTTTTATTTGAAGAGAGGGGCTATTATTAGGTAAGGAGGATTATGTAAATGATTTATGCAAAATCAAATCCTATTGAAAGTCTGGGAGAACATACAGGTAAACTGCTAGATAATTATGAGATTTTGAAAGATAGTTATGGTCATATATTGATGGATAAAATAATGTGGAAATTGTTAAAGATTGCAGTTGAATATCATGATACAGGAAAAATCTATAGTCAATTCCAAAATAGTATTATAAGAAATATTAACAGGTATAGGGGTAAAAATATAAAAGAGATTGATTCAGATTTTGAGATAAATATACCTCATAATTACTTATCGCCTGCTTTTTTACCATATAAAAATTGGGGCTTTGATAAAAAAATCTGTAAGGTATTATATCAGGCAATAGCATACCATCATGAAAGAAAAGAAGAACCAGATAGTAAAATTATTGCTGAGATTATCGAAAAAGAGTTATGTAATAAAATAAAAGATATTAAGAATGAATTGGATATAGAAGTAGATGATAGAGTAGTGTCTTTATACACTAATAAGATTAAGAGAAAATACAGAATAAAAAAAGATGATGAGTATTATAATCTTTTTGTATTAGTAAAAGGTCTATTACATAGACTTGACCATTCATCTTCTGCCCATGAAAAAGTGGAGTTAGCTGTTGATAAAAATGTAGGGACATTTACCAGTAAATATTTAAAAAGGTTTCCAGTTTTAAGGGAAGTACAAAAGTTCAGTAAAGATAATAAAGACAGGAATCTAATTGTGGTGGCATCAACCGGTATGGGCAAGACAGAATCGGCTTTGCTGTGGATAGATGAAGATAAGGGCTTTTTCACTCTGCCTTTAAGAGTAAGTATTAATGCTTTGTATGACAGGATCACAAAGGAAGATGAGATAGGATATGGATTTGCTGGATTACTCCATTCCACAAGTATTAATCATTTGGAGGATTCAAAATGTGAAGAGAGTGAAATGATTTATGAACAGTCCAGACTATTATCTAAAAAGTTGACTTTTTGTACTATAGATCAAATTTTTAAATTTCCTTTTAAGTATTTAGGTTATGAGAAAAGTTATGCTACCCTCGCTTATTCAAAGGTTGTAATTGATGAGATTCAGGCCTATGATCCCAAGATAGCTGCTACGTTATTGGTCGGTTTAAAGATGATTAATGATATAGGCGGTAAATTTATGATTATGACAGCTACCTTACCACCGATTTATGAGGATTATTTAAAAAAAGTAGTAGATGAAAAAGAGATAGTTTATGGAAAGTTTTTAACAGACACTGTGCGACATAAAATTAAGATTAAAGAAAAAACAATAATAGATGATGCTGATGAGATTTTGACAAGGGGAAGGAACAGGAAGGTTTTAGTAATTGTAAATACTGTTAGTAGGGCAATAGAAGTATTTGAGCAGTTAGATAATAATAAACATGGAGTTAAGATTAATTTATTACATTCTATGTTTATTAAGAAAGATAGAGCTTATTTAGAGAGGAAAATTAAGGAATTTGCTGATGATGAGGGAGAAAATGGTATCTGGGTTACTACCCAATTAGTAGAAGCATCACTGGATATAGATTTTGATTATTTATTTACAGAGTTGTCGCCTTTAGATAGTTTTTTTCAGAGATTGGGTCGTTGTTATCGTAAACGACAGTTTAATCTAGATGAACCAAATGTATTTGTTTACACAGAAGAAGTAAAGGGAATAGGATCTATTTACGACAAAGATATTTGGGATAAAAGCAAGAAAATATTACAAAATTATGATTTGCGGGAACTTAAGGAAGAAGACAAGATTAAGATGATAAATAAATTGTATTCCAGGGAGAATTTAGATGGCAGTGAGTATTTAGAGAAATTTGATAATGCTCTTAACTATATAGAGAATATTAATCCATATGAACTAAATAAGAATGAAGCACAGGATTTACTGAGAAACATTGATAATGTAAATGTTATACCGCGTAGAATATATGAAAATATCGAAAAGAAGATTGATGAGTATAAGAGTTATCAGATTGATAAAAATGATGCAGATAGTATAAAATACTTCAAAAAATTAAGGAGAGATATAGATAACTGTACTGTTAGTATCCCGTATTATGTAGCGAAGAAATCAGATGTAATAAGTCCAATTAGTGAAAGAAAAAGATTGAGTGATCTGTATATTTTAGAGAGAAAGTATGATTTTAAAGATGGTAAAGGAAAAGGTGTTTTAATTGGTGAGATGTTGAGTAATATTCTTTAAAAGTAATATATTTTGGTTTATTATTGGTACTTATTAACTTGGAGGTTTTTTGATGGAATTAAAAACTGCCAGTATTCAAGGAGTAAAACTTAATTACTACTATATTTGCAAAAGAAAATTATGGTTGTTTGCCAAGGGAATTAGTATGGAACATAACAGTGATCGGGTATTAAGTGGTAAGGTTATTCATGAAAATTCATATCCTAGAATGAAGAAAAGAGAAGTTTTAATTGATGGATTAGTGAAGTTAGATATTGTTGATGGAGATTATATTAGAGAAGTTAAGATTAGTAGTAAAATGAGTAAAGCTGATAGAATGCAGTTATTGTATTACCTGTATTATTTAAAGGAGAAAGGAGTTGAGAAGAAGGGATTAATTAATTATGTGAAAGAAAGAAGAGTGGAGGAGATAGAACTAACTGAAGATGATGAACTAGAAATTGAAAAAGCAGTGAAAGGAATTGAACAAGTTTTACAGCTTAAGAGTCCCCCTGAAGTGATAAATGCCAGGATATGCAAAAAGTGTGCTTATTATTTATTTTGCTATGTTGAGGAGGAAGATTGATGAATAGAGATTATTATATTTTCAGTAATGGAAGGTTGAAGCGGAAGGATAATACTATCTATTTTATTGATAGCGGTAATAATAAAAGGGCACTACCTGTGGAACAGGTGGATAAAATACATTTTTTCGGTGAAGTTGATTTTAACTCTAATTTGTTAAGCTATCTACCCAGATTTGGAGTAATGTTGAATGTTTATAATTATTATGGATATTATAGTGGTACCTATTATCCGCGGAAAAAGAATGTTTCAGGATTTTTGGTGGTAAATCAGGCGGTATATTATAATGATTATAATAAAAGAATAGCTTTAGCGAGAAGTTTTGTGGAAAGTAGTATTTATCATATTTTAAGAAATTTGAGAAGACATAAAGAAGTAACAGAAGAAATAATTGATAAGATTGAAAAAGAGAAGGCTAATATTACTAAAGCCAATAAAATTGCTGAATTAATGGGGGTAGAGGGCAGAGTAAGAAAATGGTATTATAGAGGTTTTAATTGTATTCTACGTGAAGAGTTTATATTAAAGGGAAGAAATAGAAGACCTCCTAGAGACCCAGTTAATGCCCTTATTTCTTTTGGAAACAGCTTAATGTATACTGCTGTTTTGGGTGAGATGTATAAGACTCAACTTGATCCTACAATTAGTTTTTTACATGAGCCATCAACTAAAAGATTTTCATTAAGTCTTGATATTGCAGAGATTTTTAAACCTTTGATTATTGATGCGGTTATATTTAAATTAATAAATAACCGGGTAATTAAAGAGGAAGATTTCGATATTGAAGAGGAAATTTGTTTTTTGAATGAAGAGGGAAAAAAGAAGTTTATAGAAGAATATGAAACTAAAATGGCAACAACTATAAAACATAGAAAATTAAAACGAAAAACTTCATACAAAATGTTTATTCGGTTAGAGTGTTATAAATTAATTAAACATTTTATTGGTGATGAAGTATATAAACCTTTAAAGGCCTGGTGGTAATATGTTTGTAATTTTGACATATGATGTTGATGTCAAAAGGGTTAATAAAATAAGGAAGTTGTTAAAGAAATATTTAACCTGGACACAAAATTCTGTATTTGAGGGAGAAATTAGTCAAGGTAAATTGAATCAGTGTTTATCTGAAGTTGAAAATATAATTGATAAAAGCTATGATTCAATATATATCTATAATGTTAAGAGTAGTAAATTTATTTCTAAAGATATTTTGGGAGAAAATAAGAATTTTGACGAATTATTTTTGTAAAAATATTTAAAATATAGAAATAAATTTAGGGTTTTGCAGTAAAGCTATTTTAAAGTGAAATTTAGATGGAATGGCATGGTTACTGGGTTGAAAAGAAGAATATTTTGTATTATAATTACATTACTGATGGTTTACTGCAAAATTTATTTATTAATTATCTAGATGATGTTATGAAAGCTGATATGATAAGGTGGAGTCTGTAATAAATATTGGGGTTTTATATTAACTATGTGAGATGTAAATGAAAACCATGCTATTATTCCTTTCACTTTCTCGGTCAGAGTTTTATATTAACTATGTGAGATGTAAATTTTTCTGAACTTCATCACCAGCTGCAGCAGTTTTTTCGTTTTATATTAACTATGTGAGATGTAAATTTATATCTGTGACAGTTCTAGTCTTTTCCCCTGTATGTTTTATATTAACTATGTGAGATGTAAATGCGGAAATTCTATATCATAAGTATTCTGCGTGACCCCGTTTTATATTAACTATGTGAGATGTAAATAATACAGCCATTTCATCATTGACTTGCTGTAATTTTTCGTTTTATATTAACTATGTGAGATGTAAATTCCTAAATTTGTAACTCAATGGTTTATTGAAGTTCAGAGTTTTATATTAACTATGTGAGATGTAAATGAGTTCCTCGAAGCAATCAAAGCAGGCAGGCGAAATTTGTTTTATATTAACTATGTGAGATGTAAATGTTGGCAATGTCCATCTATGCTTAGAACCGTTGTATTCTGTTTTATATTAACTATGTGAGATGTAAATTTAATTTAGCATACTCAATAAACAAATCTTTAGGCAAGTTTTATATTAACTATGTGAGATGTAAATCCAGTTAAACCTAAAGGTTGTTCAGGAATCGGTAAATTGTTTTATATTAACTATGTGAGATGTAAATGGTGTTAGATTAGAATATAATACTGTTTTTGTAGGAGTGTTTTATATTAACTATGTGAGATGTAAATGAACGCCTTAAGGATATTAACGGTAATATAGTAGGTGGTTTTATATTAACTATGTGAGATGTAAATAAACCTACCATTAAAGTAAATAAAATTTCATTAAGAGCGTTTTATATTAACTATGTGAGATGTAAATTGTTGTTTTATTCTCCTTTTGTTCAGATATATATTATGTTTTATATTAACTATGTGAGATGTAAATACGTGAACTTTATCCACATCTGACCATTCAGTTTCTTTGTTTTATATTAACTATGTGAGATGTAAATTTGAGACTTCAGAAAATATTAGGTCATAAGACCTTAGAGTTTTATATTAACTATGTGAGATGTAAATTAATTTTGTATACGTCCTTGTTAATATGCCATTTTGGTTTTATATTAACTATGTGAGATGTAAATAACATCATGCCTTCTTCTATGCTCTGTTCTATTTTCGTTTTATATTAACTATGTGAGATGTAAATTAGTTATCTTCTCAAATTGTTGTTCGGGGGATAGCCCGTTTTATATTAACTATGTGAGATGTAAATGAAACTAAATCTTGATTAGAAAGGACACTTCCAACAGTTTTATATTAACTATGTGAGATGTAAATGTGCCAGAATAATTCTTGATTAACATTATAGCCTCTTGGTTTTATATTAACTATGTGAGATGTAAATGGTTTTTCTAACAAACGTAAGAACTGGTTTTAAATAGTTTTATATTAACTATGTGAGATGTAAATTAGGAATGGAAGTTGTTGACAACAAGCCTGTAGTATTACGTTTTATATTTACTATGTGAGATGTAAATGTTCTACTCCTAGCTCTGTAATTTCATGCGTATTCCTGTGTTTTATATGTAAGCGTCAAATATAACCCACATTCCTTACAGCCGAAATCTATGAGATAATTTCCCTGAGGGAGGTTATTTGAAGATGAATAACAAACGTGAAATCTGGATTGAAAGAATCCAGGATTACAAAGCAAGTAGTTTAACTGCTGCCAAATGGTGTGAAGAAAATGGTCTAAACATTAATTCTCTAAGATACTATATTCATAAATTTGAAAGAACAGGAATCTAGTCAAACTAAATGGACAGCTGTATTTCCTGCCCGAGCAGAAGATACCAATTCTGAAACTAAAACCATAAAAATAACTATAGGCCAGGCGATCATAGAGGTCGTTCCAGGTTTTGATTCTAATACTTTTGAAACTCTTATCAGGATTCTTAAAGAACAATGTTAAATCAGCATCATATCAATAAAGTATATTTATCCCTGGGGCCTACAGATCTTAGGAAATCAATCAATGGCCTATCCTTAATAGTTCAGGAGAGTTTTAAGCTCAATCCCTTTTCTCATGACCTCTTTGTCTTCTGTAACAGAAAGCAGGACAAGCTCAAAATTCTGGAATGGGATAATGATGGTTTTTGGTTACACTACAAACGCCTGGAAAAAAGTAGATTCAGATGGCCTGATGGTACTACTGGCTCTACAGTAATGATTGATGAAAGACAATTCAGGTGGTTACTTGATGGTTTATCTATTCATCAAAAAGGTGCTCATCCTGCCGTTAAAGAAAGAATAATCATCTAAAACAAACTTTAGACAAAAGGCTCAAAAACATTGTAAAATCAGAGCTTTTACGCTTAATTTTAGTATCTTTTTTCTCCTAAAAATGATATAATAAACTTATGAAAACTACTGATAAATCAACGACTATACAAGTTAATAAAGAAGAAAATCAAGAGCTATCTTTAGAAGATAAAATTGCAATACAGGCTCAACAAATTGAAGAATTGACAGCTAAATTAAACTGGTATGAGGAGCAATTTCGCTTAAACCAACAAAGACGATTTGGTGCTTCTAGTGAAAAATTTAATTCTAATCAGTTATCAATTTTCAATGAGGCTGAACAGGAAGCTAAGGTCAGTCTCAAAGAACCTGAACTCGAGGAGATTACATATAAAAGACGTAAGGGCAAAAACAAAAAGAAAAAGTCCTTCGAAGATCTCCCTGTTGAAGTCATTGAATATCATCTAGATGAAGCTGAGCAGATCTGTCCGCAATGTGGTAAGCAACTTCATGTCATGAGTAAGGAAATTAGAAAAGAATTAAAGATTATTCCTGCTCAGGTTAAGGTTGTTGAACATGTTCGTGATGTTTATGCCTGTAGAAATTGCGAAAAGGAAAATATCACAACTCCAGTAATTACTGCTCCTATGCCTAATCCAGTTTTAAAAGGGAGTTTTCTCTCTCCATCGTTACTGGCATATATCATGGATACCAAATATTCTCAAGCAGTACCTCTTTACAGACAGGAGAAACAATTTAAGAATTTTGGCATTGATCTATCCCGTCAAAATCTGGCTAACTGGGTAATCCATGGAGCCAACAACTGGCTTAACTATCTATATGATAGAATATATGAATATTTATTAAAAGAAGATATCGTACATGCTGATGAAACTACACTTCAGGTTTTATCTGAAAAAGGCAAAGCAGCTAAAAGCAAATCATATATGTGGCTCTATGCTACTGGAGTTTCCAGTCCACCGATCTACTTATATGAATATCAACCTTCCAGGGCTAATGAACATCCGAAGAAATTCTTAACTGGATTCAGTGGGTTTCTTCAAACCGATGGCTATGCTGGATACAATAGTGTTCAGGACGTCACCCAGCTCGGATGTTTTGCTCACGCTAGACGTGGTTTCACAGATGCCTTAAAGGCATTACCTAAAGGCTCTGTTCACTTAAAAACTAATGCTGAGGAAGGTCTGAATTTCTGCAATCGACTCTTCCAGATTGAACGGGACTTAAAAGACTTATCAGCTGAAGAAAGATATCAAAAACGCCTTGAACAAAGCAAACCAGTTCTGGAGGCCTTTTTGTCATGGCTAAAAATCAAGGAACAACAGACTTTACCTAAAAGTGGTCTCAGCAAAGCTATTAAATATTGTCTCAATCAATGGCCAAAACTAGAAGCCTTTCTCCTGGATGGTAGACTAGAGATCAGTAATAATCGGGCAGAAAGAGCAGTCAAGTCCTTTGTTATTGGGAGAAAGAACTTCCTATTTTCCAAGTCGGTAAAAGGAGCTACAGCCAGTGCCATTACTTACAGTATCATAGAGACCGCCAAAGCAAACAACTTAGTACCATTCTTTTATCTAAAATATCTTTTTGAGAAACTACCCAACATTGATCTACAAAATATAGATGAATTGGATGAATTATTACCTTGGTCTCAATCTATTCCGGAAGGATGCAGGATTCCTCATAAGAATTAGCCTATCATAATGTCCTCAATTTTTCCAGGTGGGGACGTTTTGACGCTTAAAATTTAAATATGGTTTTATATTAACTATGTGAGATGTAAATGATAATTTAATGACGTGTACAGAAATAGCTAAGAGGAGTTTTATATTAACTATGTGAGATGTAAATTAATTTGAATAATATTGATTTTGATAGGAACCAACGACGTTTTATATTAACTATGTGAGATGTAAATTATAGTTCAAAGATATTATGTTCTGAAAAAAGAAAAAGGTTTTATATTAACTATGTGAGATGTGAATGCATACATCTTCATCAAATCATGCAGAATTAAGGTTGTTTTTTTATTCAATTTAGCCATCTATTCTCACCATCCATAATATTGAATTTATATTATGAACAGTTTATACTATCTATATTAAAGGGTCAATTTTAATTTAACATAACACCTCTATGTAAATTGCGCATATTTTTATTTTTACATTAATATGACTTTGTAGATTATTGAAATACAATATATTATAGAGTTTTATTGCTAAACTGTTTATCCTTACCAAATCTAAAAATTAAATATCCTGCAATAATAATAAATCCATAGCCTATAAAACTAAGTAAATCTGGAATTTCTGAAAATATTAAAACACCCAAAAGACTAGAAAATATTACATTAGAATAATTATAAATAGATACTTCTCCTGCCGGAGCATATTTATATGCATAAGTAAGAGCAAATTGTCCTAATGCTGCAGTAATTCCTGCTAATATAAGAAATATTAGCTGCTTAAAATTAGGCATAATAAAATTATGAATGATTAATATTCCTGATACAAGTGTAGAGATAAAAGAAAAATAAAAAACTATTACATAGGCATTTTCTTTATCTCCAAGATAACTTACGAATACATAAGCCATTCCTGCAAACACTGCTGACATCAGACATATAATAGCAGGGATTGAATCTTGAAAAGCAAAACTTGGTTTAATAATTAAAATCACACCTAAAGTAGCCATGAACAATGAATACATTTGATATTTAGTAATTTTATCTTTTAAAAATATTGCAGCAAATACTATGACGAAAAATGGATTTACTTTATTAAGCATTCCTGAATCAGCCAGTAATAACCTATCAATACCATAAAAATAGGCCAGTACTCCTAAAGTGCCCAAAATACCTCTTCCCCAAAGATATATCCTAGTTTCTTTTTTTCCAAAGCATTTTTGTTTTGTCTTCTTTATCATAAAAATTGCTATAAACAAACTCACCAAATTTCTAAAAAATGCTTTTTCAAAGCTGGGTATTTCTCCTCCTAATTTAACAAATGCTCCCATAGCTGCAAAGCTAAAAGAGGAAAAGAGCATAAGTATAATTGCTTTTACTTTATTATTTTTATTCAATTGTTATCACTCCTGTTACTTCTTTTAATGATAACAGGTATAACTAAATTGTCAATATAAATTTTATTTTAATTTCCTTATTTGATATAGTCTGTATGTGCTGTAAACCTAAAAAAATACATAATATGATGTATTTCGTAAAAGCAACTTGTATGAAAGTGAGTATAATATAAATATAATATATATCTTTAATGGTAAGCATAAATAATATTCATAATATTCAAATAATATTATTTATAAATTAATTATGTATTATAAAATACTAATTTTATATAACTACTAATGCTTTTATAAATATTAATTTCTATTTTTCACTTCATCATCAATAATCTTTAATAATTCTATAATTCTATAAACGGAATTAGAATTTAACTTATCAACTTCTTGTAGAAGTAATTGAAGGTCTCTTCTTTCATTTATTTTTGTAATGTATTTTTGCAAATCAAAATTACTATTTTTATTTTCTTCAACAAGAGTACTTGGGTTATTTAAAAGATAGTCAATACTACAGTTTAAGACTGAAGCTATTTTCTTAAGAGTTTTATATTTAGGGTTTTTATCTTGAGTTTCATAGCCAGCAACAGTACCACGGCTAACTCCTATTTTTTTAGCTAAGTCTTCTTGAGTCATTTTATTTTCTATCCTTAATTTTTTTAACTTTTCGCCTAATTTCATCAAAATTTCCTCCTCAATTCCAATTATAGTTAAAAACTATAAAATAAATCATAAAAAAACTTGACAAAGTTGATAAAAAGAACTATAATGAACATAAAAGTTGATTAAAGAAACAAAATATTGTTTCAAAAAAGACAGAGTTATCCCTGAACTCTTTCTTTTCAGAAAGAAAGGAGGTATTACATAGTTTACAGGGTAACAGATAACAGTTGGCGGCTGTTCTGTAAGTTAGACTCGTAAAGTAATTATACCATAAGGACAAGTCTTTGTAAATTTGTGGTAGTTCCCGGGAGGGGTTACTGTGCTAAAAGAAGAGAAACAGCAGAGGGATATTCCAGAATATCGACCGGGAGATAAGATATACAAGTTATTTAAGCATGATATAGTAATAATAAGAGGAAGAGATGAAGAATTTATCATTAGAATTGTTAGATTAAAAAAAGAATAAATGTGTTTGACCTGGGGCCCTGGGCCGGGAAATTTATTTTTCTCGGTCTATTTTTTTGTGTAAATTTATTTAACACAATGGGAGGAGAAAAGAATGATTAAGTGTAAGATTGTTTATTTGTTAGTTACAAATAGAAGGTTGGGTTAGTTAGGTTCATAAAATATTCCGGAAAAATTGGTAATGATTTGTTATAAGTATTAAATTAAAGAAAGGATAGATTTAAAATGAAAAAAATATTATTTATAGGGTTAGTTTTAATCTTGGTTTTGGCTTTTACTTCAATAAGTTTAAGTGCTATGATTACAACTACAGGTGAATTAAAATTTGCTTATTTTATGAAAGACTATAGTGGTGCTGATGCTGACTACACTAAAACTGAACTTGGTCTTTATAATGATATATATATTGCACCACGGGTTTCTGCTAATGTAAATCTTTGGTTGGAAACTAATGGTGAAGAAAAACAAGACTACAATATAGTTGATGATGCCTATGTGACTTATAAAACTGAATCGGGAAATAATTTGCAGGTGGGATATTCCCGTTTTGATACCGCTGGTCCTACTTATGCTTTGGCTGATTTTACTCGTGGATTACTTGGGGGTGATCTTGAACCAGCAGTAAATCTTGTTTATACAGTTTCGCTTAATGATGTTTGGGCGTTTCAGACGGGCTATTTTCATAATTGGGGTGGTAATTGTTATGAAGATTATACAGGTGGTGATGGCAAAGACACTTTACTTGCTCGGAGTATGTATTCGGCCAATCACTTTAATCTTAATATTATGTACTTAGATTTTGGAGAAATGGATCAGCAATTTATAAATCCTGCTGGAGAATATATGATTGATGCTACATATACGTGGAGCAAATTCTCAATATATGGTGCTTACATTGCTTATGATTGGGCCTATAATTCTGAAAGAGACTATATGGGTATTGTTGGTTCTACAGTTTCATTGGGTAATTTTTGGCTGAATGTAGATTATGCGCTAAAGACACCAGAGGAGAGTATGTGGACAGAATATCAAGATGGTACCTGGCATGAAACTGATTGGTCTAAAGATAAACCACTTGGTTGTAAAGTGTCGTATTATTTTGGTAATAATACGACATTGGAATATGCTTATGCAACAAATACTGCAGGTAGTGATAAATCCACGTTAACATTAATTGTTAAATTTTAAATATTATAAATATTAATTAGCAAGACCTTTAAATAAATTAAATTTAGAAGTATAGGCGATAAAAAGAGTGAATAATAATAAATAACTTAAAAGGGAAGTGGGTAAGATGAAAAAAATTATATTTAGTTTATTGGTACTGACATTATTATTTTCAATTAAGGTTTATTCTAATAATAATCCAAATATGGTAATGAGTGATGATTTAAATAAGTATTTGAATATAAAAATTGAACCAATAAAAGACTTGTCAAATGATTTTATAATGGGAATGGATGTTTCTATGTTAAAACAAATTGAAGAGAATGGTGGTAAATACTATGATGATAATGGAGTAGAAAAAGATGTCCTTGAAATTCTTAAAGAACATGGTATAAATTATATAAGATTGAGATTATGGAATAATCCAGAAAGTCTAGGAGGCGGCAACTGTAATTTTCAAAGAGTTAAAGACTTAGCAATTCGTGCTAAAAAAATAGGAATGAATGTTTGTTTAGATTTTCATTATAGTGATTTCTGGGCTGATCCGGGGAAACAGAATAAACCTGCTGTTTGGAAAGATTTATCTTTTGAAGAATTAAAAAATGCAGTTTATGATTTTACTTATAATTCGTTAAAGAAACTTGCTCAAGTAGATGCTTTGCCTGCAATGGTGCAGGTTGGAAATGAATTAAATGGTGGTATGCTGTGGCCTGAAGGAAAAACCTGGGGTGATAATGCTGGGGGTTTTACCCAATTTGCTATATTACTGCAAGCGGGTTTAAATGCCGTTGATACAGTTGCTAAAGAAGAGGCGACTGAGATAAAAACAGTGGTTCATCTAGCTGATGGTGGAGATAACGAGTTATATACATGGTTTTTTGATGAACTTATTAAGCGGCAAGTAACAAATTTTGATGTAATCGGCCTCTCTTATTATCCCTATTGGCACGGTACATTTGAAGAATTTAAATTTAACATTAATGGTATCAGCCAAAGATATGATAAAGAAGTTGCTGTTATGGAAACGGGGTATGCTTATACTTTAAAAAATGGTGATAGTCTAGAAAATATGGTAACTCAAAAGGAAATTGATAGAGTCAATAAATATGCTGAGACTAATTATTCTGCTAGTATCAAAAGCCAGGCACAGATACTAAGAAAAATAATAAAGATTGTTAATGAAGTTCCAGATGAAAAAGGAATAGGAGTTTTTTATTGGGAAGGTGAATGGATTCCTGTTGATGGAGCAGGGTGGAAATCAGGTGAAGGTAATGCCTGGGATAACCAGGCGATGTTTGATTTCAATGGGAAGGTTCTTCCTTCTTTGGATGTTTTTTACAAGGTTTACAATAACTAATTATAAAAGGGTGGATGCAGGGGAGTATTAAATTATAAAATATAAGAATAAGCAGGATTTTGAAGCCAAATACAGAAAACTATATATAATCAATTTGATAATTGGGGATTTACTAGTTAGGGTGATAAAATGGCTACAATGGATGAAATAGCAAAAAAAGCTGGGGTATCTCAGGCGACTGTATCTAGAGTTATTAATGGGAATACTTCTGTTAATCCTGCTTTGAGAGAAAAGGTTATGTATTGGGTTAGAAAATTAGATTATCAGCCTAATGCAACAGCACGTAGTCTTGTTAACAATAAATCTTATTTATTAGGATTGATTATTCCGGATATCTCAAATCCATATTTCTCTGAAGTGGTTCAGTCTATAGAAGAAGAGGCTGAGAATAATGGATATAATATTATATTATGTAATTCTAATGGAAGTAGTACAAAAGAAAAGAAGCATATTAAAACTCTGTTAAGTAGACAGGTAGATGGTTTTTTAATTGTTCCTATAAATCAAAAAGATACCTATTTACACAAACTGAAGAGAGATCAAATACCAGTTGTTGTATTTACACAGCAGATGGATAAATATGATTCTGTTGGAGTTGATCATAAATATGGGGGTTCCCTAGCTGCTAAACATTTAATTGATCTGGGACATACTAAGTTGGGTTTTATTGGTAGTAAGGGTGAAGAAAAATTCCGGGGGTATTTAAGTATTATTAAAAAACATGGTTTAAGCTTTAAAGAAGAATATTTTATAGAGAGTTCAGGATGGTTACAATTAAGTACTCATGATTCTTATAACAAGGTTTGTAATTATTTAAAGAATAAAAAAAGATCTCTTCAAGCAACTGCCTTTTTTGCCAATAATGATCTTGCTGCCTTTGGTGCAATACAGGCTTTTGAAGAATTTGGTTTTTCTGTACCTGAAAAAATAGCTATTGTAGGTTTTGATAATACCTCTTTAGCAGCTATTTGCCGTCCTGCTCTTACTTCAATTGCTCAACCAACTGGTAGTATTGGTTCTTTAGCTGTAGAATTACTGTTAAAAAGGATTAATGGCCAGGCAGAAAAGGATATTGCTAAAATTTTATTAGAACCTAGATTAGTAATTAGGGAGTCTACAACTGGAATTGATTTAAGTAATCTTCTATAAATAGAAGATATTAAATTATAATTTATGAATACGTATTCATATAAGTTAAGGAGTCAGGTTCACTATGTGAATGCTGTTGGTGTGTTAACAACTACAGGTGCAATAGCGTGTATGTGCTTGCCCAGCAAAAAGGCTGTTAATGAGATAATGAGTGAAAAAAATATTTAAAATATAAACTTTTTGCAGGAATAATTCGAAAAATAACGAATATATATATATAATAAAGAATACGTATTCCTATTATCCTTAAATATTCACAGGGAGATAATAAGTTTATAAGAATAGAGTCTTTGTTCATCAAAATTTTAGATATTTGAGGTAGATAAACTTATTAGACGTTTTGGAGGTGATAGGAAAAAAGTAAATTTCTGAAACACAGTTTATTATATAGGAGATGATTTAGATGAGTCATGCTAATGAAGTACATTTTGTTAATGATCAACAAAGGCCTGCATTTCATATGATGCCACCTGCAAATTGGATGAACGATCCTAATGGGCCTATTTATTATAAAGGAGAATATCATTTATTTTATCAATATAACCCTGCTGGGGCTTTTTGGGCTAATATGCACTGGGGTCATGCAGTTAGCAAGGATTTAGTTCATTGGGAACACATGCCTATTGCACTGACCCCTTCAGAGCCTTATGATAAAGATGGTGTTTTTTCTGGATGTACTGTTATAAATGAGTCAGAACCAACTATAATCTATACTGGTATTCCAGATCTTGAAAAGAAAATAGAGGTTCAATGTATTGCTACTAGTAAAGATATGATTAACTGGGAAAAATCTAATAAAAATCCGATTATTGATGTCCTTCCTGGAGAATTGGAAACGACAGGTTTTCGGGATCCTTTTGTCTGGAAAGAAGAAGATAATTGGTATATGATTCTTGGTTCTGGAATAAAAGGGGTTGGGGGTGCAATTTTATTATACAGGTCAAAGGATCTAAGAGAATGGGAATATATAAATCCAATTTATATTGGGGAAGATGAAGAACTAGAAGATATGTGGGAATGTCCAAATTTTTTTAAGTTAGAAGATAAGTATATATTGGTGGTTTCACCATATGGTAAAGTTGTTTACTGGATTGGCAGCTATGAAAATTATAAATTTATTCCTGAAAAAAAAGGATATATTGATTTAGGTGATTCCTATTATGCTCCAAATAGCTTTATAGATGACAAGGGAAGGAGAATCATGTGGGGTTGGCTGAAAGAGCAGAGAAGTAAGGAAGTTCAAAAAGCGGCTGGCTGGTCTGGTGTAATGTCAGTTCCCAGAGAATTTTTCTTACATAAAGATGGTAGTCTGGGTATGAAGCCAGTTGAGGAATTAAAAGTTCTTAGAGGTGAACATAAATGTTTAAGTGATATACCTATATCGGTTGATTCCACAAATTTATTAGATAATATACAGGGGGATAGGTTAGAAATCATTGCTGAATTTGAGAAAGGGGATGCTAGTTCTATAGGACTAGTTGTTCGAAAATCACCTGATAATAGTGAATATACAGAGATAATTTGTAATATTGCTGAACAAAACTTATCAATAAATACTAAGAACTCTAGCCTTGCAAAGGAAGTTGATAAAGGGGTCTTTGGGGATTGTTATAATTTTAACGATGATACTGATGGATTAGTAAGGCTTCATATTTTTGTAGACAAGTCAGTAATTGAAGTATTTGTTAATGAAAGACAATGTGTGACTGCCCGGGTTTATCCTGCTTGTGGTGATAGTTTAGGTTTGGACCTTTTGGCCTGGGGAGGGAAGGCTAGATTGAAAGATATTGATATATGGTGGATGAAGAAAATTTAGTAAGGTTTTAAAGGATAATTTTAAAATTTTTTTATAAAAAAGAAGGAATTTTTATATATAAATAGAATATATTTAATATAGTAAACGTTTCCGAGTATAAAAATAATTTATATGGGATGAAATTTGGAGGTATGTAATGGTTACTCTAAAAGATGTTGCTGAGAAAGCAGAGGTTTCAATTGCTACAGTCTCTTCTGTAATCAATGATAGTAGACCTGTTGCTAAAGAGACCCGTGAAAAAGTATTACAAGTTATTGAAGAAATGAATTATAGACCTAATTCTGTAGCGCAAGCACTAAAAAGTGGAAAGACAAAAAGGATTCTTTATATAGTTCCTTCTATTACTAACCTGGTATTTGCACAATTTATTAATGAAGTACAACATGCTTTGACAAAACAGGGTTATGATCTTATATTATTAAATAATGAAGCTAGAAGTGATCTAACAAAATCATATCTGAGTATCATTAGACCATCAAATATCGATGGAGTAATTATGACTCAAACTAGAACATGTGGTAGAATAATTGCTGACAAGTGTAGAGATGAAGGTATTCCATTTGTTGTCTTGTTTGAACCTAATATATTTGAAGATACAAGTATGGTAATTACAGATGAAGAGCAGGGTATGGCTGAAGCAGTAAAACACCTTATTTCTTATGGTCATGAAAAAATAGGTTTTGTGATGGTTAAAGATAGTAGGAACCAGGCCAAAAGATATCAAGGGTTTCTGAATGCCTTAGAAGAAAATAATATTCAATTCAATGAAAACTACTTGATTGAGTGTTCTGACCATGATGAAAGGGATGCATATGCTCATATAAAGAGTTATGTAGAACAACAGGGATTAGATTTTACTGCCTTAATTTGTTGTAATGATTTTTTAAGTCATGGTGCGATAAAGGTTTTTAGAGAGTTACAAATCAAAATACCTGAAAAAATTTCAATCATAGGATATGATGATTCTATCGCACAATATATATATCCACCATTAACATCTGTATCTTTACCAAAAAAGAAGCTTGCAGAGACTTCAGTAAAGATGCTGCTTAGCAATATAAGGAATGGTAATGTTGAAAATAAAGCAATAAAATATCCCCAGAGATTAGTGGTCAGAAGTAGTACCTATATAAATAAAGATCTATAATACATTTCTAATTTTATAGTAAACGTTTACCATAAAATTAGAAGTATATATTGAAACCAAGAAAATTATAAAAACGTTTAAGGAGGTGAAAAGGCAGAACCGAATACGGAAGGGATACAAAGTGAAGAAAGAAAATAAAAATTTTGGAGGTTAAAAAAATGAAAAAAAGGATTATTAAATTACTGGTTATTTCTTTAATAGTAAGTTTTTTTGTTGGAGGGACAGTATTAGCTGATGAAAAATATGACCTAACTTTATACAGTATTATGACAACTAATGTTAATTTTGATGACTGGCTTGCAGATGTAGAAGCAGGTACTGGTTTAAATATTAGGGTAATTGCGGCCCCTACTAATTCTGATACCCGTCAGCAAAAAGTAACAACAGTTTTATCATCAGGAGATAGTAGTATTGATATATTGGAGATTAATGATGAAATGGCAGCTTCATTTAAGAGTACTGGCTGGCTTGAACCACTACAAGGTACAGTATTGACAGATGATATTATTGAATATTTTCCTGAAGGATATCTAAAAGACATGATTACTTCAAGGAATGGAGATATTGTTGGTGTTCCTGGATACAGCGGTTATCTGGCATTTTGGGTTGACCAGAAAAAATTGGATAAATATGGATTTGAATCAATTGATAATAAGGAAGACTTTATAGCTTTTGCAAAGGCTGCTACAGAAGATGGCAATTATGGTTATGGTGGTTCGTGGGAAAAGACTTATGTTTTTAATGAAATTGGAACATTTATAAATCTATTTGGTGGAGATTATTTTGATTGGACAAATCCAGCGAATAAAGAAGCGATTCAGTTTATGTATGATATGGTTAATACATGGAAAGTTACACCTATAGATCAAATTGCAGATAAATACGAACAGATGAACCAGAAGTTTATTGATGGCAAGTATGCTATGTTATTTATGTGGGGTACTGGAACAGATTACAGAAATGCGGGAAGGTATGGTGAAGACCAAATTCATATGGCTTTAATGCCTAAATTTGAAACCAGAAGTGTATTTACAGATTCCTGGAGCTATGTATTAAACTCAGCATCAAGAAATAAAGATGCTGCTGTAAAGTTTTTAAACTATATAGCAGGAAAAGAGGGTATGCTTAGTGCTTGGGAAAACTTTGATAGGTATCCAGCACGTTCAGATGTAGCTGCTACATTACCAAGAAATGAAATTACAGACATGTATAAAAAATATAGTGAAGAGACAATTGTTAGAGGACGCCCAATGGTTCCTCAGACAATGGAGTTCATCTCAGATATGGGAACTATATTCCAACAAACTATGCAGGGAAAAATAAGTGTTGATGAGTTTTGTGAAAAGGCACAAGAATACGTAGATAGATATAAATAATTTAGATTGTTTATATTCATATAATTAGTATAATTTATAAAAATCAATAAGCGGGCTGTAAAAAATGCCCGCTTATTGATTATAATTAAACTATTTACTCTTAAAAATAAGGAGGATTTGTATGCATACTAAAAGAAGTTTAAACCGCCTATGGATTGCATGGATATTAGTTATACCCGTCTTATTAGTTAGAGGGTTTACTATTATCTATCCTATTTTTGAAACATTTAGAATTAGTTTTTATGATGTTCGTCTATTACGCGGGATTAATGAATTTGTAGGTATTAAAAATTATATAGATGTTTTTCAGGATCCAAAAGTATTAACTTCTTTAAAATTTACTGTAATATTTGTTGTAGCTTCTATGGCTTTGCATATTATATTAGGAGTTGCACTTGCTTTGATTTTAAATATGAAATTTATGGCGAAAAAGTTCTTAAGAACTATTGTTTTAATTCCCTGGGCTATGCCTATGGTTGTTATAGGTATGGCTGCAAAATGGGGATTTAATAATGATTATGGATTGGTAAATAACTTTATCAGATTATTTGTACCTAATTTTGAATTGAGTTGGTTAATCCATACGAATACAGCACGTGCAGCAGTTGTTGCTATGGATATATGGAAAGACTTACCTTTTTTTGCTATTTTGGTACTTGCAGCACTGCAATTCATACCAGAAGAAATATACGAAGCTGCAAGGGTTGATGGTGCAGGAGCCATACAGGCGTTTTTCAAAATTACTTTACCATTAATAATGAAGAGTATATTAGTTTTGTCTATTCCTTTTACAATGTGGAGACTTGCTTCTTTTGATATTGTATATGCCATGACTTCTGGTGGACCAGGAGATGATACATCATTAATAGCTTATCGAATAACAACAGAGGCCTTCACGAATCTTAATTTAGGATATGGATCAACATTAGCAATTATACTTTTTTTCGTAATGGTTATATTGAGTCTTATTAATATATTTATAGTGAATAAAAAATTCAATTAGGAGGGGGAATGAAAAATGATTTTTAATAAAATAAAAAAAATATTAAATAGCGGCCTAAAATGGATATTAGCACTTACTGTCTCGTTTATTATTTTATTTCCACTATATTGGATTTTTATTTCTTCAATTACACCTGCTGGAGAATTATTTAAACAACCAATTGATTATTTACCTGATAATCCAACAATATCTAATTATATTTATTTAATTTATAATGTCGGTTTGATAGAAAAAGTAGTAAGTACGTTAATTATTATTGGAACTACTCTTATAATTGGTACTATTATTTGTGTTATGGCTTCTTATGGTTTTGCTAGATATAAAAGTAAGGGGCTATCGATTGCATTTATGTTAATTTTGTTTTCTATGCTAATACCTAATGTTGTAACTGCAAGGCCACTATATGATTTTATGAGGAGAGTAGGATTATATGATACCTATACTGGCTTAATTATTTTGTATATTAGTAAGATTATTCCGTTTACAATTTTAATTTTAAGGAATTTTATCTCCGAGATACCTATATCTATTGAAGAGGCAGCAGCGATAGATGGAGCTACTTTTTTACAGAAGATATATCATATAATTCTTCCACTATTAAAACCTGCTATTGCAATAGTTGCAATAACTAATTTTATTACATGTTTAAATGAGTTTTTTATTCCTTTATTTTATGCGAACAATATTCAGGTATTATCAACTGCAATTACACAACTCCCTCTTAAAGATAATATGTATTCAGTACCATGGGATTTAGTGAGTTCTATGGGATGGATTATTATTTTACCAATAATTATATTTGTAGCAATCTTTGAAAAACAAATAATGGATGGAATTATGGCTGGAGGCGTAAAAGCCTAATTAGAAAGGAAATAAAACAATGTTTAATAATATATTTATGAATGGTTTAAGTACATTACCACTAATGAATAATGGAAAAAGTCGTGCAATTACGGCAGAAAATCCACATGGAGAAAAAGGAAAAGGTGGTATGGCAGCAAGCAATTTAGGGAAATCCAGAAAAGGCTCACCATGTCTTAGAGGATTAGCTCCTGGGAGTACTACCACTTTAGCTGAAATAGAAGGTCCAGGTATTATTCAATATATCTGGATCACTGTTACAGATAAAACTGAGGCAGATTATTTTGTATTAAGGGATCTAGTAATAAGGTTTTATTGGGATGATGAAGAGGAACCATCTGTAGAGAGTCCTTTAGGGGATTTTTTCTGTAATGGTTTTGGTAGAGGTTGTATTATAAATTCAATGCCTATTGTAGTCAACCCTACCAGAGGTATGAACTGTTATTTCCCAATGCCATTTAGGAAAAAAACAAGGATTACAATTGAGAATCAACATGAGGTTGAAGTACCTGCTTTCTTTTATCAGATAGATTACTGTTTGTATGATGAATTACCAGAAGAAACCGCTTATTTTCATGCGCAGTGGAAACGGGAAAGATTGACAGAAAAACAAAAAGACTATACTATTTTAGATGGAGTGAAAGGTAAAGGACAGTATATCGGCACTTATATAGCCCTTACAACACTTGAGAGATACTGGTGGGGAGAGGGTGAGCTTAAGGTTTATCTGGATGGAGATGAAGATTACCCAACTATTTGTGGAACAGGTATGGAAGATTACTTTGGTGGAGCCTGGAGTTTTGCCTTGCAGGAAGATGGCAAGACTGTAGAAAATACATACTGTACTCCGTTTTTAGGTTATCCATATTATTCACACCATGATGAAGAAGTCCACAATTTATATCATAATGATGATTGTCCTCCGATGAGGGGATTTTATCGCTGGCATATCATGGATCCCATTCGTTTTGCGGAGGACATTAGGGTTACTATCCAACAGATTGGTGTTAATCATAAAGGCCTTTTTGAAAGACAGGATGACCTTGCCAGTGTAGCCTATTGGTATCAAGCTGAACCTCATACCCCTTTTGTTCCTTTGATGAAGAAAGAAGATAGATGGCCTAGATAGAAGTGATTTATGTATTTAGAAGTTTAAGTAAGTTTATTATGAGATGACAATTTGTGCTGGAAAAAGTGGGATTACCTAAAAATAATGAGGAGGCATGGCAGTGGAATATAAAGATATTGTACAGCGGTTAATTAATGTAGAAAAACTCGCTGAATTACCATTTGAGGGGGAAAAGTGTAAGCAATGGTCCAGTTATGATAGACGTAGTAAATATGATAGTGAAACAGATAGTTATATTGGCTGGGGGGCTAATGCTGATGGTGATGGTATTATCCGTCAAGAGGGGGAAGAACAAGTTATCGCTGAAATAGATGGACCAGGAGTTATCTGGCGGGTCTGGTCTGCTGATCCAAAAGAGGGACATATAAAAATATATATTGATGATGCAGAAGAGCCTGTACTGGATATGCCTTTTAAAGATTATTTTGATAATAGTAAACCATTTTTTAATTTTCCTGAATTAGTTTATATAAAGGCCAGGGGGTGTAATAATTATCTTCCTATAACTTTTCAGAAATCATGTAAGATAACTTTAAGTGAAGAATGGGGAGCTTATTATCATGTCACTTATGGTGAATTCCCTGAGGAGTCTAAAGTTCCTTCTTTTAAGGGTAAATTTAATGAAGAAGATCGTAAAGCATTACAGGAAGTGAATGATAATTTAAAAGAAAAAAGAGAAAACCCCTTTATTTTTGATGAAGATGAAGAAGTCGAAGAAATAGAGATAAAAGTAGGACCTGGAGAAACAGTAGATATATGCAGTATAGATATTAGTTACATTGATGAATGCAGAGCCATAACCTCATTGCAGGTTAAGATGGATTTACCTACAGGCCTTATTGCTGAACGCAAACTGCTGCGGGAATTGGCCATTAGTATCTATTGGGATAATGAAGAAGAAGCATCTGTCTGGAGTCCACTGGGTGACTTTTTTGGTACAGCGCCGGGTGTTAATAGATATTATTCCCTAATGATGGGTATGAGCGAAGAAGGTTTTTATTCCCGCTGGTTTATGCCTTTTAGTGATAATGCTTTATTACAATTGAGTAACGATAGTAAAGAAGAGCAATCTGTAAGATTCATAATTACTCATAAACCCTTATATGAAAAGATTGAAAAGTTTGGACGTTTTCATGCTAAGTGGCACCGTGATGTCTTGTTGATAGAAGATGAAGATAGATGGCCAGATTGGCCTTTTTTGAAGACAGAGGGTAGAGGTCGTTTTTGTGGTATTCATCTTCATATCTGGAATCCAGTTTGGGTCGAACACTGGCAAGGTGCCAAACCTGGTGACTATTGGTGGGGTGAAGGTGATGAAAAATTCTTTGTCGATGGGGAAAAATTCCCTTCTACATTTGGAACTGGTACTGAAGACTATTTTGGCTATGCCTGGGCCTGTCCAGATCATTTTGACAGTGCCTTTCACTGTCAGACTTTAAATGAAAATAATAGTAATGGTAATATCTCACTGCTAAGATTGCAGGTAGCGGATAATGTCCCATATCAAAAATCATTTGAGGGTGTTTTTGAAAAATATTATCCTAATGAATGGGAGGGTAATGCCACTAAATATGCAGTTACTGTTTATTTTTATCAAGCTGCCGCAGGCAATGATCCATATCAAGCAGTGCCTGTAGGTGAACGGGTAGGATATTTTAAGTAAATATTTATAAAAAATAGATTATTATGCTTCTAATGTATAGAAATAACGACTTATTATATAACTCCTTATCAGACACTGATGATAGGGGGTTTTCGTTTATAAGAGAGAGTAATTTGCGGAGCAAATTAGATTTTTTATAACAGGAAGTATATGGGGTGACTATTTTTCTTTATCCCTAAAATATACTATTAAGGACTAGCTTTGGAGGAAAAACACAAAAATATGTAAAATTGATCCCATGGAGCTATGTGGAATTCCATGTATATGAATATGTTGACAGGGAAAAATGAGTCTAACTTTGCAAAAGATACAGTGTGCCGATTTTTAAATTCAGTCCATATTAACTGACTTCGACTTGTTAACTAGTTTGTCAACCCATCACATCCTGATACCCGTCAGAATGATATCAGGCATCTTTTCTTCAATAATTTCAAGTAATTTTATTCCATTCTCAGCCCCCTTTGCCTTCCTTTATTTTCAAGAGTATTCTATCTACTAAACTGTTATAAGTTTGATATCTTCTGGTAGATGGGAAGTTTTACTCTGCCCGATTGTTTGTTAAAATTATCCTTTTTAACACTTCTATATAGATTATATCATCTATAAGATATTTTAATATGTTACTTTAGTGATATATATTTTGATGTCTAAAGTAACTATAAGGAATTGGATTAATTAGTTATACTTTTATTAAGAGAATAACAAAGTATTATTATATTTGAAGAAAAAATCCAATTTACAATAATTGGGAGGAATTGTTTATGAAAAAAAGAGAATAGCTCTTTCTTTATTTTAACACTCAGTTTAAATTCAGTTTACAAAACTTGTAATATGTTTATAAACAAGAATTAAATCACTATTTTAGAGAGGAGTTGTTAACAATTAACACAAAAAAAGAAAAAAACAAAAAAATTATTATGTCCAGTATTATTATTCTCATCATTATTATGGGAATATTTCTTATTAAAAATAACAGTCAGGTAAGAGAGAAAGAAGCAGTTGCCCCTCAGGCCACTGTAACAAATAAGGTTGCTGTACAAATACAGAAACCAAAAATACTAACAGAAACGCCGGGTAAAACATATCACGCCAATATTATAGCATATCAAGAAGGGATTGTGAGCAGTAAAACATCTGGCCAAGTTAAAGAAATATTATTTGAAAATGGTAAAAATGTTTTAAAAGGTGACCCCTTAATTGTTTTAGATGATCAAGATCTAAAAAGTCAGTTAAAGGCAGCAGAAAACCAACTGATTATAGCTAATAATCAATTAGCAGCTGCCCGGGTAGAGCTTGAAAAACTTGAAATTAATCTGGCAGAGGCTCAGGAAGATTATGATAAAACTAAAACCCTTTTTACACAGGGGGCTATTACCAAGTCCCAAATGGATGATATGAAAACATCTCTGAAGCTGGCAAAGTCAAATTTAACTGCCGGAAAAATTGCTGTTGATATTTCGAAAGGGGATCTTAAAACAGCAGAAATAAAGATCAGTACTTTAAAAGACTCTCTTGAAAATACAGTAATAAAAGCACCGATTAGTGGGGTAATGGATGCAAAAAATGTGAATTTAGGACAGATGGTTATAGCTGAATCAGGAGGAATACTGGCTAGAGTAAAAGATATTAGTTCTTTATATGCAGTCATTAAGATTGAACAGCAGAATATGAACAGGATAGAGACTGGAAAACAAGTCTTAATTAAATTAAATCAGGAAAATGAAACTGTATTGAAGGGAACAATAAAAGAAATCTCTATTTCAGCAGACCCTTCATCGAGAACTTTTAATTGTAAAGTATTAGTGAATAATCAAAAACATTTACTCCATCCAGGTGATTTTATCAAGGTTGAAGTTCCTGGAACCCAAGAGCTAAAAATTTTAGCGATTCCTTTAACAGCTTTAGCTGGTGATGAGAGGAATTATTATATTTTTGTCAATGAGCAGGGAATAGCCCGCAGACGTAATGTTACTATTGGGCAAATTATTAAAAATATGGTGGAGATCAGTTCTGGTCTAAGTAGTGAAGATGATCTTATCTGTACAAATGTAAATACCTTACAGGATGGCGACCAGATAATAGTTATTTCACCAAATTTAGAGGAGGATAATAAAAATGAGAAATAATTGTATCCCAAAAAATTTATTAATCCTCTTATTAACACTGTTATTAATAAATTTATCCTGCTCTGTATTTGCTGCTAAACAGATTAAGATAGATCTTGAAACAGCAGTAACTATGGCCCTAGAAAATAATCTGGATTTAAAAATAGCTAAGGTAGAGTTAGCCAGGGTCAGTTTAGAGTATCAGCAGAATAAAGCCAGCAATCTAGTCAATGTTTCCCGCTATAATGATTTAGAAGCAGAAATAAATTTAAAATCAGCCCAGAATACATATCAAAATACTAAATACCAGGTAATTACTGATACCATAAAACAGTATACTGGACTCTGGCTGGCTACTTATGATTTAAGAGTAAAAACAAAGCAGTTAGAAGTGAGGAAACGTCTGGTGAAAGAGGCCAGAGCTCAATATAAAATTGGCAATATTGGAACGACTGATTTAATTGAAAAAGAAAACGATTATAGTGATACCAAGTTAGCTCTGGAAACAGCTACTGAGGATTACCAGCAGTATATTAGAGAATTAAAAAGGAGTCTGGATCTGGGAGAAGAAGCTGAATTAGTTCTGGCTGACCTTAGTTCTGAAAACAGCTGGCAAATTACGGAAGACCAGGCGGTTTCTACTGCTTTAAAAAATAGTCTTGAGCTTATTTTAAAAGAAAAAAATTTAGAATTAGCCCAGATAGATGCTGAAAGAGCAAAGATATCTGATGCTGAACTTGATAAGAAAATTAAGGACAAAAAAGTAGCAGCTGCTAGATTAGATAAGAAAAATACCGGTGATGAGCTGGAAAATAGTGTTCGAGAGGACTACCATGATTTTAAAGAGTCGATAGGAAAATTGCTCTTACTAAAGATATCTGGGATGAAACCCAGGAAGAATATAAAATAAGTAAAAAACAATATGATGTTGGTCTTTTGACCAGGACAGAGGCAATACAATATGAGGTAAATATGATGGAGGCTGAATATGAGTATTTATCAGCAATAGCCAATTATTATTTAGCAAAACAGGTTTTACAACAAGAAATGAATCTACAGTCAGGGGTGTTAGAAGATGGAAGTGCTGAGAGCAAATAAAAAACTGGTCATGGTTTTAATAATGTTATTCATAATTGCCAGTTCAACAGTAATTTCTGCTAAAGAATTATCCCTGAAAGAAGTGATTGAAATAGGTTTAGAAAATAATAGTGAGATTCGCTTGGCCCGGGAAGATGTAGAAGAACTGCAAAGAAATTTAGCTATAATCCTGGCCCGGCAAGATTGGCAGGTTGATCTGGCTGCAGATTACTCATATTTGGATCGTGATCTGACGGAAAAAAGTGGGATGGATCTTTCGATAAGTAAATCTTTCTCTTCTGGTTTTACTCTAAATCCTACAATAAGTGTTATTCAGGACGAATTTGGTTCAGATGATTATACAATCGAAGTCAGTCAACCCTTGCTGGCTTCATTACCTACTGATTTACAGCAGGATTATTTTAGAAATAGCAAAAATTTACTGGCGGCAGAAAAGAATTTAAATCAGCAAAAAAGCAGTCAAATTCTGAGCTGGTTAGATGATTATCTGCATTTGTGTAGAATGATAGAAAAAAGGGATATGTATAATAAAGCAGTCGAAAAAGCCCAGGAGAACCTTGCTCAAGTACTACAGGAACAAAAGATAGGTGAAGCTGGCAAAAATGATTTATTAACTGCTCAGGTAAGCTTACAGGAAGCTCAATATGTTTTAGAGGATACTAAAAAGGAGTTGGAAGAAGGTAAATTATCTTTAGCTAATGCTCTTGGTTTGAGTGGAGAGCAGACTATTAAAATTAGTAGTAATATTTCTCTAATTAGTGAAATTAAAGAAAAGGTGAATCAATTAACAGTTGAACATTTAAAACAAACCGATCTACTAAAATTAGTGGAAAATAATAGTTATGATGTTTATGCTAATTTAATTGAGAAGGAAATTTTACAACAGGAATTAGCATGGTTGAAAAAAGATAATTTACCGGAGCTTAACTTGATTGGTGGTTATAGTAATGAAGGCAATGAGTATTCTGGAGATGATATTGATGGCTATTATCTTGGCTTTAGTACTTCATATACTTTTTATGACAGTGGGGAACATGCTCTAAAACTGAAAGATAAAGAAGCTGAAATAAGCAGTAACCAGCAGGATTATCAAGATCTAATTAATAATTTGAAGGAAAAATTAAAAGAATATCTTAATACAATTGAGCTGGCTAAAATGAATTTGGAAAAACAGGAGCTGACAGTAGAAAAAAATAAACATGAATTAGCAATAGCAGAGCAGCAACTGGCTATAGGTTATATTGATTATCTGGAATATCAGGAATACTATCTTGATGCTATGGAATCAGAAGTTGAACTAGCTTCTCTAAAAGACCAGTTATTTATCAATAACTTTAAATTTGTAAATTTTATTAATTTAAGTTCTAACGACATAATAAATATTTTTACAGAATAGGGGGGGAAATTTAATGATTTTAGCAGATCTTAGTATTAAGCGGCCTGTATTTATTACCGTTATTGTAGCAGCACTAGTTATTGTTGGTATTTTATGTTATACCAGCTTGACTATAAATAATGTGCCCCAGACAGATTTACCTTATGTTACAGTTACAATAAATGAGAATGGTGCATCTCCAGCCCAGCTAGAGGCAAACATTACCAAGAAAGTCGAGGATGTTGTCGGGCAGATCTCTGGTGTTAAACATATTAGTTCTACAATGACTCTAGGTGTTTCCAATACTGCAGTGGAATTTGACATGGATAAATCACCTTATCTTGCAGTTCAGGAGGTCAAAGATAAAGTTGCTAGTATTAGAGGTGAGCTACCACAGGATATTGATGAACCGGTAATTAGTAGATATGATTTTTTAGCAAGCCCTGTACTTTCTATTGCAGTAACTGGAAAGGAAGAGCTTAAAGAGCTTTCCTGGCTTGTTGATGAAGTAATCGCCAAAAAACTTTATACAATTAAAGGTGTGGGGACAGTAAATATCTATGGTAATACTGAACGTCAGATTCAAATTAAACTGCGCAAAGAGAAGCTAGCTGCCTATGGTTTAACTGTACAGGAAGTGGTCAATAGTCTGAAAAGCGTTAATCTAGAGGGCCTGGGAGGGGCTGTTTCCAATAAGAATAATGAGATTTCCTTGCAAATAGACAATAGAGTCCAAAGAGTTACCGATTTTAATGATATTGTGGTAGCAAGAAGAAATGGTGTTAACATACGGGTTGCCGATATTGCAGAGGTAATTGATGGAGCTAAGGAGAACAGCAGTCTATCATTTTTCCAGGGAAAGCAGGCTGTCGGTATTGATGTTATCAAGCAATCTGGCGCTAATACTGTGCAAGTTGTTGATGGCGTTAAAAAGGAACTGACTAATCTTAAAGAGCTTATTCCCGAAGGGGTCAATGTTAATATTGTACAGGATAATTCAGTAGGTATTCGTAATTCGGTGAATGATGTGGTCAAAAGTATTCTGGAAGGGTGTCTGCTGGCAATTCTGGTTGTTTTCCTTTTTTTAAATGAATGGCAGAGTACTTTGATTACTGCTATTACCCTCCCAACAGTAATAATCAGTACCTTTATTGCTCTTAAAGTTATGAACTTTTCACTTAATACAATGTCTTTAATGGCTCTGTCATTATCAATAGGCTTACTTGTAGATGATGCAATTGTTGTTATAGAAAATATTGTCCGCCACTTGCATCTAGGCAAAACCCCGGTTCAGGCAGCAAAAGAAGCCACCTCCGAAATAGGGCCGGCTGTGCTGGCAGCAACAATGACTATGGTATCTGTATTTCTACCTACAGCAATGGGGAAGGGTTTTATCGGAAGATATTTTTTTGAATTTGGACTTACGGTAGTTTTTAGTGTATTATGCTCATTATTTATGGCATTGACCGTTGTACCTATGTTGGCATCCAAGTTGCTTAAAAATAGAAAGAAGAAAAGAAAAGGTATTTTTTACCAAATTTTAAATAATTTTAATCAGTTCTTCGAAAAATTAGCTGAGAAGTATTCTCGATTTCTGGCTGTTGTTCTCCAGCATAGATTGATTACTCTTTCTCTGGTAATGGTACTTTTTTTAGCGAGTCTAACTTTGCTTTCTTTACTAGGGCTGCAGATTGATCCCAAAACTGACGATAATATGCTTATGGTTCTGGCAGATCTTGATTCCGGACTGGCTTTAACTAAAGCCAGCCAGAAGGCAGAGGAAATTGAAAAAATCATTAACAAATATTCTGAAGTGAAATCGATTTATACGAAAGTGGAAAAAGAACAGATATCTTTTGTGGTTAATCTGCTTAAGAAAAACGATAGGAAAGATAGTGCCAGGCTTATTGCCTCTAAAATGCGTCAGGATTTAAAAAAGGTACCAGGTATTGAACTGGCTATAAATGCTGCAAATGATACTGATGCTCTCAAGGAAGTACGTATCAGTATCGAGGGTGATAACAATGAAGCACTTAGAAGTTTTGCCTTTAAAGCTAAAAAGCTGATGAGTCAGGATCCCCACGCCAGGGATGTCAGTCTTAACTATAAACCGGGGAAACCGCAAATGAAATTACTGGTTGATAATGATAAGGCAGCAGATTTAGGGGTAAACACGGTTTCAGTAATAAATACTTTACACAGCTTATTTGAAGGAATTAATGTAGGAAAATACAAGACTGAAGAAGATAGTTATGATGTTCGGGTATCTATGCAGGGGAAACAGCAGAGTAACCTTGCTAGTCTTAATGGCCTTTATGTTCCTGGTTCCAATGATCAGATGGTTCTCCTGGACCAGGTTACTAAAAAGATTTTTACTACGACAGATGCTACATTAAATAGATATGACCGGAACAGGCAAATAGAACTATCTGCTAATGTTACTGGTATAGCTGCAGATGATTTTTTAAACGAATATCTAAATAAGTTTAAAAATGAGATGATGGTTCCGGCAGGTATAAGTATTAAAGCGGGTGGAATGAATGCTACTATGCAGGAGGGTTTTATGGGCCTGGTGATTGCTTTAGCTATGGGGGTTCTTTTTATTTTTATGGTCATGGCTGCCCAGTTTGAAAGTTTTTTGGACCCGCTGGCTATTATGTTTTCTCTGCCGCTGGCCCTAATAGGAGCAATAGTAGGGCTATATCTTACAGGTAGTACAATGGGTTTTACGGCCTTAATTGGTATAATTATGTTAATGGGGCTGGTTGTAAAAACTGCTATCCTATTAATTGATTTTACTATTCAGAGAATGAAAGAAGGTATGGGGATAAATGAGGCTTTGATAGAGGCCGGGCAGGTTAGATTCCGTCCTATTTTAATGACTACTTTGTCAACAATCTTTGGTATGGTTCCTGTGGCCTTAGCTACAGGCGCTGGTTCTGAAATGCGGGTACCAATGGCTTATGCAGTTATTGGAGGACTATTTAGTTCTACCTTATTAACTTTGTTTATAATACCTGTAGTCTACACCTTGCTCCATGATTTAAAAGGATTATTTAAAAAAGTAATTTCCTGGGAAGCGTCGAAAAAATCGGTTTAGTTTAAGTAGCTAAATTAATATTATCTTTTGCCATTAAAGTGAAGGATAACAGAACTCTTCAGGAAAAAGAATTAATACAATTGGATAAAGAAAATCAACGTTTAAAAAGGGAGAATGATATTTGCATTAAAGTATAAGTTCTACTGAGGCAATAAGCTGCCAAGTAGTTACTTAAAAGCAAGTGGTGCTGATAATGGCCGAAAATAGGTAATACGGTTAAAATACATTATCAGCGCTATATGGCTTACATTAAATAATTTAAAATATTTAGGAGTTGGTTTAATTGTATAAGAAAAAATTAATCTTTTTATTATTTGTTTTACTGGGTATTTTTTTATTAAGTGGATGTTATGACCGGGCTACAATTAATACATATTCTGATCCAAGTTTTTCAAAGAATACAATTACAAGGTTGGCAATATTTCCAATGAAAAATGTTAATTTGACGGCTGGTGAATCTCGAGCAATAAATAGAGGGATTGCTAAAGGCATTCATCAAATTAATCCAAATATTGAGATTATGAGTACAGTTGAAATAATTCAAATTTTAAATAAACAAGGGCTTACTTCCGAATGGTCAGCTTTTTTAGAAGATTATGCTAGCACTGGTGTTCCTAATACAGAAACACTTTTTAAAATAGGAGATGTACTTGGTGTTGATGGTCTTATGCAAGGAGAGATTGTGAATGTATATCAAGAAAATAGTCATTATGGTGTAAACCAAAAAGCACCAAGTGTAAAACTCGGGGTAGCAAGAGTAACAGTTCGTTATTCTACATTTGGTACAGATTCAGGTAAATTATTATGGGAAGCCACGAGTGATGGTATAAATAAAACTGGAATAACTTTTTCTGATGATCCGTCATTGATTGAAGCGGTAATGCTTGCTCAACAAAAAATAATTGAAAATTTACCATTTTAAAGGATGATTTATTTGAAATTACCACCAGTAGCTTTATCAATCTATCGAAATAGAAAGCAGCTATATTTTTTAATCGTTATAATTTCACTAGTTTCTGCAGCGATATTTATTGTATCTGTTCTAACGAGGTATGTTTCTGAAGTAGAATTAAGGGCCTGGAAAAAACCCTTGAATAATTTTAGTATAGTAAGACCAACAGTTAATGTTATTGACAATTATTCAAAAAGAGAGCTGCGGCAAAATAATCAAATACAAAGTATAATTTCATTTAAAGATGCTATTGTAAGTGTTCCCGGTATCTTAAATTATGAGTATCGGCCGATTTTTGCTTTGGGAAAAGAAGATATTGAAAAATTTATGAAATATAATAATTTGTGTTTAATGGAAGGACACTTGCCTAAAAAAGATACCAGAGAGATTATCTTGAGTAGTGATATTATTAGAATAAAAAAATTGCAAATTAATGATTATATTGGTAATGCAATAGATAAAAATGAATTTCTCTGGGGTAGGTTCAAAGTAACAGGAATAATTGCTGGAAATTTATCGCTAGGAATTGCTTCTTTAGACTATTTTAAACGGAAAACTGGGTCAAAAACATCGCTTATATTATTTACTAAAAATGATATAAAAATGATGAACAGAAGTATCTTAAGAAGTAATTTTCCTGGTCTGGATTTCCAGACTGCGAGGACTTTAATAGAAAATTATACTAAAAAAAATAAAAATTTAATAAAATTAATATGGATAATAACTGGTATTCTAACAATCTCATTAACTCTTATTGTTGGTTTATACTTGTCTTTATATTTACAGAATAGATTAAAAGAATATGCCTTATTTTATTCAAATGGCGTATCCAGATCCAGGATAATAATTTATGTTATTAAGGAAATGTTGCTTGTGACGATAGTTAGCTTCTTATCAGGATTATTATTATCAGTATTGTTTATTTTATTTCTTAAATATATTGTATTCAAAAATATTATTTTTATGGCCAAAATATCATTGGACGAATTACTGTTGAATATGCCAATATTTATTGCAATAATTTTTGTAATTATTTATATTTCAATTAGAAATATAAATAATAATAGGATGGATAAATTAATTATGGGGGTTTAAGATGCTATATGAGATAACTTTACATGATATATGTTTCGCCAGAAATGAGAATGATAAATATATTTTTAAAAATTTAAATATCCATATTAGTAGGGATAACGGGATTATTATTATTTTAGGATCATCCGGGCTAGGAAAAAGTACTCTTCTTTACCTTTTAAACGGTTTTTTACTAGCAGAGAGCGGTTTTGTTCGAGTTAATGAAATTGAAATTAAAAAAGGCGTTAACTTTGATTTCAACAAATTTCGCACTACAATGTGTAGTTTAATGTTTCAACACTATCCTTTAGTCAACTGGTTAACGTGTGAGGAAAATTTGCTTTTAGTTACAGCTAATATGGATAAAATAAATTATTATTTAGATTATCTTGATGTTTTAGGGATTAAGAATAAATATCCACCTAATATATCTTTTGGACAAAGACAACGGGTTTCTTTAATTCAAATTCTTCTAGCAGAAACAGGTATTAAGCTTCTTGATGAACCGACTTCTGCGCTTGGTAATGATAATAAGTATAATATTATTGAGTTAATAAAAAAAAATAGTGTAGTTAATAATAATCTAATAATTATAGCTACTCATGATAGAGATATTTGTGGTTATGCTAATGAGACATACAAAATTCAGAATCAAAATGTAAAAAAAATAAAATAATAGGGTTATACTAAAGAGTCCAGGTGTTAATGCCTGGATTTATGATTTTTAAATGATTTTGTTTTGGTGATAGAATTATTTTTGGTTCAAATCCAGGTTGAATAATTAGTTATTGATTTATTTGATTTATATAAAGTGCCAGTTCAGTCCGGTTATTTAATTCTAATTTAGCCATAATCTTTGTAACATAATTTTTTACAGTGCCCTCTGTTAGGAATAGCTTTTTAGAAATAGATTTGTTACTTTTACCAGCAGCGACTAATTTGGCAACATCCATTTCTCTGTCTGTTAGTGATTTAAGTTTTTTATCATCTTTTAAACTTTTATTTTCATTATTTAATGAATTTAAAATTTTTTTAGTAACATCAGGATTAAGTAATATATTTCCTTTATAAGCTGTTTTAATAGCATCAATTAGGACATCAGAATCGGAATCTTTTAAGATATAGCCATCAGCCCCATTTTTTAGCCCGTTAAATATAAACTCGTCCTCATTAAAAGTAGTTAGAATGATTATTTTTATATCAGGATATTTTTCTTTAATCAGTTTGGTTGCCTCAACTCCATTCATGACAGGCATCCTAATGTCCATAAGGACAACATCAGGTATCTTTTTGGGGATCATTTCAAGTGCCTGTTTACCATTCTCTGCTTCCCCCAGAATATTTATTTTATCATCAAGGCTTAGTATCATCTTTATACCATCTCTTACAATTGGCTGATCATCGACAATTATAGTGTTAATCATTTATATTTGCCTCCCTTATTAAATTAAGATTATCTCATTCTTTTTTTTATTTTAAGAATATCTACTTAATATCATATAATTTTATATTTTCTGGTGTATGGGAATTTTTACTTTTGTTAAAAATCCTTCGTTTTTATGACTGTCAAAGTCAACATAACCACCTAGAGTTTTTATCCTATTTTCTATCCCCTTTAAACCATTTGACATAGTAATTTCATCACAACCGATACCATTATCCTTAATTATTAATGTTAAGTTATTATTTTTTATAAATAGTTTTAGTTTAAATAATGTTGCGTTTCCATGTTTTATACTATTTGTTAAGCTTTCTCTAACTGTCTTATAGAGACAGAGCTTAAAGTCAGGATTTAAGGATTCTAAATCTTCATTCATTATTAAATCAATTTTTATATTACCTAATGTTGAAAATTTATCTATAAGTTCATTTATAGAATTTTTTAGGCTTTCAATATTGCGTTCTTTCTTTAGGACATCAACAGCCTCCCTTAATTTGGCTGTACTAGATTTTGCAATATTCCTTGCTTTTATAATAACTTTTTGTGCTTTTTCCGGGTTCTTGGTAAAAGTTTTTTCTGCGAATTCTAGATGCATTATTAAGGCTGTCAATGAATGGCCCAGAGAATCATGAATTTCCTGGGCAACTCTTTCTCTTTCTCTGGCGATAGAAAGTTCTTCAATCTTTTGTGAGTATTCTTGTAATTTTATATTTGATAGTCTCAATTTTTCATTTAGTTTTTTTGTTTCTTCTTTCTCTATATGTATAGAATGATATATATATATGAGATAAATAATACTAAAGTAAAGAAAAAATGCTATCCCAATCTGGATTAAATTTTGATAAATAACTCCTTCCAGATTATTTACAATAACTACAATTAAATACAAAGTACAATGAATTAACAGAAACAACAATTGCTTTTTTTTATTTTTGATATAAAAAATTTCGTTTACTTTAGAAAAATAATAATAACCTATTATTAATAAAGTGGGTGTTAAGCAATTTAATATAGCTGCTAAAATTATGGATAGAGCAAGTGAATAATAGTACCATTTCTTTATCATCATTTCATTAGTGTTTCTTAAGAACTCATTTGCTATTAATAATAAGAATAAGATAGAAAATATAATAGTTTGAATATAATTCAAACTATTATAAATCTGATAGTATGTTATTAATAGGATAAAAGAACCTATTATTATTTTAATGTATTTATTATTTATTAAATATTTATTCTGCTCAGTCATTTATCAAATTTCCCTCCTAATTGTTCTATTAAAATTATATCATCCAGGAAAGAATTTTAAAATATTACTTAAGTAATATGTAATATAGTGCCTAAAGTTACTATATAAAGAATGGAATAATTAGTTATACTCTATATAAAATCCAAAATATAGATTAAGAATTAGTAATTATCTCCTGTATCATCAAAATTACCATAAAGAAGTATAAAAAATAAGGATAATGGGGTGGGGGAGTTAATGAATTTAATGGAATTAAAAAATATCAATAAAGTTTATTGTCAGGGAAAATCTGAGGTAGTTGCTTTGAAGGATATAAATTTAGTAGTAGAAAAAGGTAAATTTACTACTATATTTGGTCCTGCTGGTTCAGGGAAGACAAGCTTACTGAACATAATTAGTTGTTTAGATAAACCTAGCAGTGGCAAATTTCTTTTTGATGGTAAAGAGTTATCTAGCTTTGGGAAACAAGATTTAGACTTATTTAGGGAAGATAATATTGGGTATATTTCTAGTGATTTTGATTTAATACCATATATGACTGTCTATGAGAACATAGAATATGCTGCTAGATTGGTAGAAAAAAATAATATAAAATCAAAAAATAAAGTAATGCAAATTTTACAATATGTTGAACTATATGACTTGAAAAACAAAAGGCCAAATGAATTATCCAGTGCTCAGAAAAAACGGGCAGTAATAGCTGTAGTTATGGTAAAAGAACCTGTATTAGTATTATTAGATGAGCCGACTATTAATTTGGATTCAAAAACCGCTGATCAGATTATGGAGATAATAGTCAAAATAAATGAAGATTTAGGAACTACCATTATTTTTTCCACCCGGGATCTTCAAATGATTGATTATGCTTATAAAATAGTTGGAATTAAGAACGGCAAGATAGCTGATGACGAAAAAGAAAGTTGGATATATTATTATGGATTACCTACCTGGTTTTTTTTCCTTGTAAACAACAAATATTGAACCATAATTTTAGAAATTTGGGTAGGTTCTGTCTATTAATAAGATTAGTTTGTTGTTCAATTATTCTGTTAATCAGGAACTGGTAGAGCAGAGATATGGGGTGAAAGAAAGCGTATTAATAAGATTGGTAGAGCATTAATTAAATTTTTCAACATAATAACTCATAATATCAGTTAAAATAAATGATTCATATATTTCAAAAGGAATTTCTTGACTATCATGTATACAAAATGATGTAGCATTTATTTTTAATAATGGTGTATTAACGTCAGCATTTAATTTATTATAGATATAATCATTACCTGTAGTTGCATTAATTGTTTGAGTAGCACGAGTAAAGTTTAAGTTATAAAAAGACTTTAATATCTCATATAAAGAGTTGTTACTAAGATCAAAATAATTAAGTTTAGGAAACAGTTTTTGAGGTAATATAGATTTATTTAAACAAAATGGATTTCCATTTGAAGAATATAAGCACTTTATTATATATACATCATCTTTTATATTTATATTTAGTTTATCAGCAATTTTATTTTCTGGTTTTGATATTGTTAAGGAAATTAATAATTTAGATGGAGTTTTTCCTTGATGTAATATAGCTTCTGTAAAGCTATGTATTTTTGGTATTCCTTCAGCTGGAGATTTAGCTTTTACAAAGCTACCTTTGCCTTTCATTTTATATAGATACCCTTCTAGAACTAACTCATCAATTGACTTTCTAACAGTAACTCTGCTTACACCATATTCATCACATAATTCATTTTCTGAAGGTATTATCTGATTGGGCTTTAATTCAGAATTATTTATTTTTTTTATTAAATCTAATTTAATCTTTTCGTATTTTGGTAATTTCTTATTGTTTTTCATTTTAACCCCCGTTTTCCTGTGTCTTAGATGGTAATCAATAATACTTTTATTTAATACATCAATCCATGAGAGTCGAAAGTAGTATTTGTCTATCTGTTATACAAATATATTAAAATTTACTCGTGAAGTGAAACATTTTTCTAACAATACAGACCTTTGTTCAATTATAACAATTTTAAAGAGTAAAGTTCAAGAAAAAAACATAAAAATTTGCCCTGCCTTTCGGCTAGATACTGGACGATATATACTAACTCAGGAGTGCCCAATGGGACGATAAAATATTAAACGAATCGAAAAACTAATGAAAGTGATTAATTTTTAATGTTAAATCTAAATAAGGTTTAGCATTTTGTATATAACATATATAATCAGATTGCATTTACCCCAAATTATAAAAGTATAGAAAAACTACAAAAACGAGAGAAAAATATCTGAAATTTGTGTTTAATTTAATTAGGGGACTTAAATTTAATATTGACATATGGAATGGAAACTCGTATAATTAAAAAAACAATACATGTTGTATTACTTAGTCATAATAACAAGTTGTATTAAAAATTGAACGGGGTGATAAATAGTGAGAAATAAGATGGCAGGGGTACTTTATGGAATGGCATTAGGAGATGCAATGGGAATGCCTGCAGAGTTATGGGGAAGGAATAGAGTAAAAGCTTATTTTGGTAAAATTGAAGGGTTTTTAGATGGACCAAAAGAAAATGAAGTGGCATTTAACTATAAGAGAGGGCAATTTACTGATGATACTGGACAAGCTCTTGTTTTATTAGATTCCATTAAAAATACAGATTTTAAACCTTCACCACAGGATATTGCAACAAGACTTTTAAAGTGGGCAGAAAAGGAAAGTGCTTTCGAAAATAATATTTTAGGACCTACTTCAAAAGTGGCATTAGCTAATTTTAGAGATGGATTAAATGCAAAGAAAGTAACAGATCAAGCATTATCAAATGGTTCAGCTATGAGAATTGCACCAATTGGATGTCTTTTTAAAGCTGAGGATAAAGAAAGATTGGCTCAATTTGTATATGGAGTTTCTCAGGTTACACATACTAGTGATATAACTATAGCTGGAGCAGCTATGATTGCAGTTGCTGTTAGTTCTGCTATAGAGAATGATGATTTTCAAATTGTTTTAAAAGATATATTTGATATGGAACCTATTTCAAGGATTTTAGGTGTAGAAACATATAGCCCTTCATTAACAGAGAGAATAAAAATAGGAATTGAAATTGCAGATAAATATAAAGGAAATGATGATAAGTTCTTAGAAAAACTATATGATATAGTAGGTGCAGGAACAAATATTAGTGAATCTGTTCCTTCAGCAGTTACAATTGCTTATTATGCACAAGATCCTAATAAATCTTGCTTACTTTGTGCAAATTTGGCAGGAGATACAGACACCATAGGGGCTATGTCAACTGCAATTTGTGGAGCACTTAAAGGTGGTAAATTTATTAAGAAAGAATATATTGATGTTTTAGAGAAACAAAATAATTTAAATTTTAATGAATATATTGATATCTTGATGGAAGGAAGGAACTTTATCTAATGAAAACTTTAGTTATTGGTGCAGCTATAGTAGATATTATTATGAAGATACCAAGATTACCTAAAAAGGGTGAGGATATCTTTTGTAATGAAAGAACATTATCTATAGGTGGATGTGCTTATAATGTTGCAAATATTTTATATAATTTTGATATTGATCATGATTTATTTGTGCCAGTAGGTGATGGAGTATATGCAGATATTATAAAGAAAAACTTAAAAGCAAAGAACTACAAGGTATTAGTGAATGATTCAGAAATGGATAGTGGTTATTCTTTATGCTTAGTTGAAGATGATGGAGAAAGAACATTTATAAATGTAAAGGGAATAGAAGGAAAGTATAAGAAAAAGTGGTTTGATGATCTTAATATGGAAGAATATCAATATATATATGTTGCAGGATATCAGGTTTGTGGTAAAAGTGGGAAAACAATATCACACTGGTTAACAGAACAAGAAAATAAAAATATTTTTTTTGCACCCGGACCAGTTATAACTGAAATAGAAGAGAGTGTTATGAAGAGAATTTTTTCAACTAGACCTATCTTACATTTAAATAAAAAAGAAGCTTTAGATTTTACAGGTAAAGACAGTGTGGAAGATAGTATTTTGGCTTTATATGAATTAAATAAAAATAATGTATTTATTACAATGGGAGGTGATGGGACTTTATTTTATGATGGAAATAAAACTACCCAAATGAAAGGGGAAAAAGTTAAGGTAGTAGATACAATCGGAGCAGGCGATAGTCACATAGGAGCTATTATTTCAGCATATTCAATGGGATATGATTTTAATTATGCTTGTATATTAGCAAATAAAGTAGCAGGAAAGATAGTGCAAGTACAAGGGACTAAAATTGATAAAGAATCCTTTGATAAATTACAATTTTTAGTTTAGCAAAGAAACAGTAATTATATTTTATTAATAAATGGGAGGACAATTAAAAATGGAGAAAATAAAAAATTATTTTAGTGATTGGTCAATATATGAAGAATTATGGCTTGCATTAGTCTGTACTATTATGATAAGTGTATGGTATTTAAATGGAGATACCCCATTCATGTTGATATTAAGTCTTACAGGAAGTCTTAATTTGGTTTTGGGTGCCAAAGGAAAAGTAACTGGACTTTATTTTGCAGTGATTAACAGTCTTTTATATTCATATCAGTGTATGGGAGTAAAGCTTTATGGTGAAGTTATGTACAATCTTATATATAGTATACCTGTTAGTATTATTGCTATTTACTTATGGAAAAAGAATACAAAGAGTAATGGGCAAGTGTGTTTTCGCACAATGACACCTAAGTTGATGGTAATGATATTTATAGGTACTGTAGCAGGAATTTTTGGATATTCAGGAATATTGAAGGTAATGGGAGGAAACCTTCCATTTATGGACTCTCTTACTACAGTAGTTTCTGTTATAGCTAGTATACTTTACCTTATGAGATTTTCTGAACAATGGCTAATGTGGGTTGTTGTAAATGCTTTATCTATTGCAATGTGGATAATGGTATACATGTCAGGGGATAAGACAGCTCTTATAATTATAGTTATGAAGATTACAAATTTACTTAATTCTTCATACGGTTATTATAACTGGAAAAAGATTGCGTTAAATAAAAAATATGCAACAACTTAAAATTGCTATTAAAAATCTTTTTTATATTTTGTCATATTAAAATTATAGTTAATGGGGTGACATTAATACAAAAGCCTTACCATTTATGGTAAGGCTTTTGTATTAATTTTAGCACAAAAAAAAATATATATGAAGGCAGGAAATATTGATGTTTTAGAAAAATATAATAATTATATGGGAAAAAATGAAAATAAAGTAAGGCCTTAGTCTTTAAAAAGGAGGAATTAAATAAGAATAGTGGTCAAGTGGTTTATCGTTTTGAGAAGGATATGTTACCTATTATTCATAGTTTTTATAACAGAATAGATAAAGGGATATTCAATAAAAAAGGTTTTTTAAGGGGGAAGAGAATTATTAAGAAAATATTATGGAAAAAGGTGAGATACAGATTTATATTTGTAGTGGTTGTTTTCCTTTGTTTTATGTCTTTAACTGGAGCTGTTCAGAATGGATTAACATTAAATTATGTACAGGGAAAAGATAATAATATATCTGAAGTGAAATTAGATTTTATCAATGATAAAAGTTTATCTATTGAAGAAAAGGTTAATAAATTAATTGATTTAATGACTCTGGAAGAAAAAATTGGTCAGATGACACAGGCAGAAAGAGACGCTGTTAATGTTGGGGATATCAAAAACTATTATCTGGGGTCAATTCTGAGTGGTGGGGGTTCAGTGCCATATCCTAATGAAGCTTCCAACTGGGTAGAAATGTATAATAATTTTCAAAAGGAAGCTATGAATTCTCGTTTAAGAATACCTATTCTCTATGGTATTGATGCCGTACATGGTCATAATAGTGTAAAAAATGCAACAATATTTCCTCATAATATTGGTATAGGGGCTACCCGAGATTCCAAGTTAGTTAAAAAAATAGCTAAAATAACTGCTGTCGAGGTACGAGCAACAGGTTTAGACCTCAATTTTTCCCCATCTGTTGCTGTAGCACGTGATGAAAGATGGGGAAGGACTTATGAAAGTTTTGGGGAGACATCTGAATTACAGGAACTACTTACAGCAGCATATATTAAAGGCTTACAGGGTGAAGATACCGAAATGGGTGGAGAGTATGTTATTGCTACGGCCAAACACTATCTTGGTGATGGTGGAGTAGAATTAGGGACGGGCCAAGACGGTCTTCTTGATCGTGGTGATGTTTCTGTGTCTGAGGAGGTATTGAGAGGAATACATATGCAGGGTTATTTGAAAGCAATAGATGCAGGAGTGGGTTGTATTATGGTTTCTCATAGCAGTTGGCAGGGAACTAAGATGCACGCCCAGCAATATTTGATTACTGATGTTTTAAAAGAGGAATTAGGGTTTGATGGTATAGTACTTTCTGACTGGAATTCGATTCATGATATAAAATTGCCATCTTATTATGAGCAGGTTGTTAAATCGGTTAATGCTGGTATAGATATGTTTATGGAACCTTATGACTGGAAAAGATTTATTAGCACTTTAAAAGAAGCTGTAGTATCTGGTGATATAAGTGGAGATAGGATCAATGATGCAGTAAGTAGGATCTTGACTATTAAATTTAAAGCAGGCAAGTTTGCAGAGCCTTTTGTTGATCCCAAACAGGTAGACTTTAATGTAATTGGTTCTAGTAAACATAGAGAGGCTGCGCGTGAAGCAGTAAGGAAATCTCTAGTATTGTTAAAAAATAAAAATGGGGTATTACCTATTTCCAGGAGTGCAAATATTTATGTTGCAGGGAGTAATTGTGATGATATAGGCAGTCAATGTGGTGGATGGACTCTTTCCTGGCAGGGTAGTACAGGAGATATAACTGAGGGTACTACTATTAAAGAGGGGATTAAAAATGCTGTTAAAGGTAGAGGGAAAGTAGTAGCTAGTCTTGACAATGCCGACATTGCAATTGTGGTAATTGGTGAAAACCCATATGCTGAATGGAAAGGAGATGACCCTGATCTGTCATTGAGTAAAGCCGATATAACTACTCTAAATAAGGTCAAACAGGCTGGGATACCAATCGTAGTGGTTATGGTTTCTGGTCGCCCTCTAATAGTAAGTAATTATATTGATGACTGGGATGCTTTTATAGAGGCCTGGCTACCAGGTTCAGAAGGGCAGGGAGTGGCAGATGTAATTTTCGGTGATTATAATTTTACAGGTAGACTACCAATAACCTGGCCAAAGCATGTATCACAATTACCTATTAACTATGGTGATAGGCAATATGATCCTCTTTTTGAATATGGCTATGGATTAGTCATGGATTTGTAAATAAAGAGGTGATATAAAAACAAGTAAAAATAAAAAAACTGTCAGGGAGAATCTGAGGTAGTTGCTTTGAAGGATATAAATTTAGTAGTAGAAAAAGGTGAATTTACTACTATATTTGGTCCTTCTGCTTCAGGGAAGACAAGCTTATTGAACATAATTAGTTGTTTAGATAAACCTAGCAGTGGTAAATTTCTTTTTGATGGTAAAGAGTTATCTGGCTTGGGGAAAAAAGATTTAGATTTATTTAGAGAAAATAATATTGGGTATATTTCTAATGATTTTGATTTAATACCATATATGACTATCTATGAGAATGTAGAATATGCTGCTAGACTGGTTGAAAAAAATAATATAAAATTAAAAAATAAAGTAATGAAATTTTACAATATGTTGAACTATATGACTTGAAAAACAAAAGACCAAATGAATTATCCAGTGCTCAGAAAAAACGGGCAGTAATAGCTGTAGTTATGGTAAAAGAACCTGTATTAGTATTATTAGATGAGCCGACTATTAATCTGGATTCAAAAACCGCTGACCAGATTATGGAGATAATAATCAAAATGAATGAAGACTTGGGAACTACCATGATTTTTTCTACCCGGGATCTTCAAATGATTGATTATGCTTATAAAATAGTTGGAATTAAGAACGGTAAGATCGGTAACAACATAGAATTTGAAAGTTGGATGTATTATTATGGATTGCGCGAATGTCTTTTTTTCTTATAAATAAGAAAGATCGAACTATAAGTTTAGAAGATGGTATGCTGGAAGAAATAATGTAACCCTGTTGACAGACAGAAAGGTAGTTATAAAATATAAAAACGAAAGTTCAAGATGATTAATTTTCTTGACCTTTCGTTATTTAAGATTCAATAGTATTTTAATTCTTACCTGGCAAGGGCCTTGATGTTTATCTGGTTAATTTCATAGGTATCCAGTAGTTCAATATTATTATCCAGTTTGCCTGCTTCATGATCATAGATTTTCCTTACTGCTATCTTGGCAAATAGTTCCTGACGTTGGGCAACTATCGCATCTACTACCCCTTCCTGTAATAGTTGTAGGTTTTCTGGAATATTATCAAAGCCGATAAAAGACTTATTACTTAGCTCCATCCTGTTTTTAAGTTTTTTAACCAGATCAACATAGTTTGCTTCTATACCGGCCATAAGGTCAAATTGGGGGTATTGTTTAACAAGGTATTCCATATTTCTCAGTCTTTCCTTACTATTTGTATAACCTGATTCAATAGCCATAATACTTATTCCCCTGTATTTCTTCAGGACATCTTTAATCCCCTGCATACGGTCTATCATATTACTCTGTTTTTCATTGATCATACTTAAGATAATATTAGCATGAGCAGTAGTTTTAAGGTTTTTAACGATTACCTCACCTACATTAACCCCGGCAGCATAATTATCAGTGCCGATAAAGCTGAGTCTCCGGCTTTCTGGTGCATCAGAATCAATACAGATTGTTTTGATACCTTTTTTATCCAGCTTGTTTATAACCGGAATAAAGGCTTCATTGTCAGCAGGTGTAAGTATTAAGTAATCAATTTCCTTTTCTTCCAGTTCTTTAACCAGCTTTAACTGGGCATTAAAGGTCTGGTTTCCTGATTCAGGGCACTTTATTATAAATTCATAACCATAACGATGGGCGGTTGACTTTCCATTTTCAATCATTTTTTTAATAAAGGGGTGTTTTTCGTCAAGTGTGTGGACAAATCCTATTTTTTTTACTTTTTTCTGCTGTCTTCTGACTTTATAATCACTGATACCTTGCTCAACACCTTCCACAGTATTTTTTAGTCTTTCAGCAAGGTCAAAGAGTGTTGCATTAGATTCTTTCTGCATCTTACTATTTGAACTGGCCTCCTCAGTAGAGGCAGCAGATTCCTGGGAAACAGAGGCTATGTCTGTAATAGCATTTACTACAGAATCCTTGGTACTGCGTATGTTCGCTACATTATCTTTAAGTACTGCCAGTTCCTCTACAAAGTTCTTTACTGCGGTATTAATTTTTTCAAAGGCATCATTTACCTGATCAGCTGCATTTAACTGGAGTTCTGCTTTTTCAGTTAGTGTATTGATGATATTGATGGTATCATCTATCTTTTTATTGATTGTTTTTACATTTTTCCCTATTTCTTGAACAGATTTATCACTCTGTTCGGCCAGCTGTCGGATTTCCTGGGCGACTACGGCAAATCCCTTGCCTGACTCCCCGGCCCTGGCAGCCTCTATAGAGGCATTAAGAGAGAGGAGGTTAATCTGGTTGGAGATTGAACCTATTGCAGAAACGATCTTATCTGAGCTGTCAGCACTCTTTTTTAATTCATCTGTAATAGTGATGGCTTTAGAGAATACCCCCTGCATTTCATTACTTTTTTCCATGGAGACTGAAACACTCTTTGTGCCGTCACTACTGATTTCTTTAAGGTTATTGACTCCTTCTTCTGTCTTATTGACAGTATTAAACATCTCTTCAAAACTATTAGATAGACTGAGCAGGTCTTTCATACAGTTTTCGGTCTCTACTGCCTGTTGTTCAGCCCCTTTGGCTATGTAATTATTGATATCAATCATGGTTTTAGATAAATCTGTGGATTCGTTGGCAGTTTCGGTGACAACACTGGATAATTTGATGATTTCTTCTACAGAATCTTTAAACTCTATAATAGTTCTGGTGAATTCATTAAAAATATAGTATAAATCAGGGTTTATTCTATGCACTTCTTCGATGGATTTATCTTTTAATAAGTCCTTATTCTTTATCTTTTCTGAAATTACTTTTGTATAATCATTTTTATCCTTTGAAAATATGTATATTGATCCTAGATAAGCAGTTATACCGACAATCAGAAATACATTACCCAGACCTATATAAAACTGTCTAAAAACAAAACCTATCAGCAGAAACACAGCTACTGTCCCCAATATAATCTTTCTTTGCATAAAATTCCCCTCCGTGTTTATTATCTATAATATTAAGGAATAAAAGGATGAATTGTAAAGCAGTGAAGTATTGGATTCAAGTGAATTGTGAAATTGCTGTTAAAAGAAGTTCTGCATATTTTAGATAATTTTTAAAATTACATATATTACTATAATTCTAGGTGAAAGATTAATTTCCTGCATTTGATAAAATTTACTTTAGAAAATAACTTATGTGGATGAATTATCAAAAAAAATTTATTGATAAAAGGTTACTTTATCCTTGCTCCCTATAATCATTATTTTTATATTTTTCCAGAGATATCTGGTAGAGGGTATTATGACTACAGGTTTAAAAGGGTAATTAATAAAAGAGAAATACTTGGCAGAATACTTAAAATAAATTATACTTAAGTTACATAATAATTAGGAGGGAATTAAATGCAGTCAATATCATTAAGTGAAATAGAGGGTTTTGAAATTGGGATGGCCCAGGATGATAAAGGGGGCAGCGGGTGTACAGTAATTATCTGTCCAACAGGAGCTACTGGTGGTGTTGATGTCAGGGGTGGTTCCCCAGGGACCAGGGAGACAGACCTGTTAGACCCTGTTAATTTAGTAGAAAAAATCCATGCCGTAGTTTTAAGTGGTGGTAGTGCCTTTGGGCTTGATGCAGCAGCAGGGGTAATGGAGTATCTGGAAGAAAAAAACTGTGGTTTTGATGTAGGGATAGGCAGGGTGCCAATTGTATCAGGAGCTGTTTTATTTGACCTGGGGGTAGGTGATTTTAAAAAACGGCCTGATAGGGAAATGGGATATCAGGCCTGTCAGCATATTTACAGAGAGAAAATACCGAATGGAAACTTTGGTGCTGGTCTAGGTGCCACGGTTGGCAAATACCTGGGTATGGAAAGGGCTATGAAAGGTGGCCAGGGTACATATGCCTGCCAGGTTGGCAGACTCAAGATTGGGGCAGTAGCAGCGGTTAATTGCTTTGGAGATGTTATTAACCCTGAGAACAGAAGTGTAATTGCAGGGGCTTTAAAGGAAAATGGTCAAGAAGTGATAAACTCTGAAAAAGCATTAATAGCCTGTCTACTGCAGGGTGATACTGCCTTCAGTGGTAATACAACAATTGCTGCAGTCTTAACAAATGCTAAAATCAGTAAATCCCAGGCAAATAAGATTGCCAGTATAGCCCATGATGGTTATGCCCGGACTATGAGACCTTCTCATTCTTTAGTAGATGGTGATACAATTTTTACTATGGCAGCAGGGGAAGTGGAGGTAAATATAAATCTTTTAGGGATGCTGGCAGCTGTAGTAATAGAAAAAGCAGTTCTGAATGCAGTGAAAAATGCTGAAAGTCTCTTTGGCCTTAAATCATATGCTGACATAGGATAGCAAAATTTTAAGTAATTCCTGATTTGTGTGTAATAAATATCTTCTCAGTTATAAATGTAGACCTGGTACTATATTGGGAACGACCATTGAAAACTCATTTACAAATAATATTTTTTGAGTTATAATAGGTACAAAGTCTCATTTTTTGGTTTTTTTATTGGTGATCGATATTGCCTTTTTTGTTAATGTGATATATTATAAAGCTCAATAATAGTTAATTTGATAATGGTGGAGGGAGTGAGGTTTAGAGATGGAAATCAAGCAGCAGGAATTACTATCGATCTATGAGCAGTCCTTCCATTATATTCCACTGGCAATGGTTGTACTGGATGCGCAGGGAGAAGTAGTTTTATCAAATGAGGGTTTCGAGGAGATGTTTGGTTATTCAGAACTAGATTCAATAGGTCAAGACCTATCTGAATTGATAGTACCTCCAGACCTTCATCATGAAAATGAGACCTTATTGGAATTAGCTGCGGGTAAAAAGGAATTTAAAGAGTCCACCATTAGATCCAGAAAAGATGGTACTGAGATTGCAGTTTTGGTACGGGGATATCCCTTTAAAGTCTCTGCCAAAAAATCATATATGTTGAATATTTATCAGAGTCTATCTCAACTAACAGAGGTTAAAGCCGAGGAAAGCCAGAGGTTTTTCCATGATAGATTAACCGGCTTATATAATAGAAATTTTCTGGAAGAGGAAATTAAACGCCTTGACCATAAGCGTTACCTGCCTTTTTCTATTGTTATCGGTGATGTTAACGGCTTAAAACTCACCAATGATGTTTTTGGTCATAAGACAGGAGATAATCTATTAAGAGAAATTGCTCGTATTATTCAGCAAAGCAGCCGTCAGGGTGATCTGATCGGCCGCTGGGGTGGTGATGAATTTATAATCATCTTACCAGGAACATCTTATAAAGAGGCAGAGAAACTGCTTGAACGGATAAACAAGAAAGAAGTAAGGCTGGAGGGTGTTCTCTTTAAACCGGCAATCTGTTTTGGTATCGCTACTAAGCTTAGTGAAGAGGAGAGGTTTGAGCGAGTTTTGAAAAAAGCAGATGAGAATATGTATGAAAAAAAATTGATAAACCGGCCCAAATTTGAAGAACTGATCTTAAAGGAATTGTTAAATAAGTTGCATGCTGATTTAATACAGTTCCGTAAATACCTATCTCTGGTAATCAGGACTGCTGATAAATTTGGACAGGTTCTGGGGTTTAATGATAGTAAACTTAGAAAAATACGAAAACTGGCCAAATATTATGATATAGGCCGGGTTAACCCCGAAACAGTAGGAGATAACTATAAAATATCTGAGGCAGGTTATAATATTGCTAAAAACCTTAATGAATTAGCCCCTATTGCTGAGGAGATCTTAACTATTAGAGAAAATTGGGACGGCAGTGGTGGCCCTTATGGTCTAAAAGGTGAAGAGATACCATACCAGGCCAGGATGCTGGCTGTTGTAGATTATTACTACCGGCATAGTTTGCATAATAATAGACAAGTAATTAAAGAGCTTAAATCACTATCTGGTAACAAATTTGACCCTCAACTGGTTAGAGTCTTTCTTGAACAGGTTTTAGCTGAGAAATAGAAATAATACTGTCTTTAGATAACCTTCTTATGTAAAGTGAGGGGGTTTAGCGTTTTATTTTACTGAATATTATGATATACTTTATATACCTGATGTGCTACAGTGATTAACTAGGAGGAGTTATATGAGGGTATTTGATATAATGAGCAGGAAACCCATTACTTTATTCAGGCAGGATACAATTAACAGGGCGGCCCAGGTATTTCATAATAATAAAATCGATGGGGCACCTGTTGTGGATAATCAGGGAAAACTACTGGGTATATTTACTAAAAGCCATTTGATGGAGGTAATAATTGATAATTTAGATAGAGGTACTTTAGTAGAAGAACTAATGACCTGGGACCTGATTAAGATAAATGAAGATGAGCCTATTGAAAAGGCACTGGAGACTAATGTCGGTAGACTGCCGGTGGTTAATAGTGATAATGAACTAGTCGGGATATTAACTAGAACAGACCTGGTCAGGGGATTTTATCTACAGTCACAGGAGGTTGTAGGGGAGCTAACTACTATCCTTGATTCATCCCATAATGGCATTATTGCTGTTAATCAAGATGGTTTAATTATTACCTTTAATGCAGCTGCTGAAAAAATCATGGGGTGTAAATCAACAGAAGTATTGGGTAAACCACTGATAGATATCCTCCCTAATACAGGTTTGATAGGTGTTCTGGAAGATGAAAGAGAGGAGTCAGGTAAAAAGCTAAATATCGGTGATGTTACTGTTTTAACTAACCGGAGTTTAATCTATAAAAATGGCGAATTAAAAGGGGCTATGGCCATTTTTCAGGATATTTCTGATCTGGAAAAAATTTCAGAGGAATTAAACATAGTCAAGAATTTAAATAAGGAATTAGATGCTATAATTGAATCGGTCTCTGATGGTTTATATATTACTAATGGTAAGGGAGACACCATCAGAATTAATAGTAGTTATGAAAAAATAACAGGAATAAAGAGTGAAGATGTTTTAGGGAGAAATATGAGGGAACTGGTCGCTGAAGGAATATTTTCTGAATCAGTTACCTTTCAGGTTTTAGAGAAATGTGAGTCAGTGACAGTAATGCATGAACTTAAGAGTGGACAGAGGATTTTAAGTACAGGTAATCCTGTGTTTAATGAAGAAGGTAAGATAGTTAGGGTAGTAACTACAGCCCGTGATGTAAAGGAATTGAATCACCTAAAAGAGGAATTAGAAAAAACAAAACAGTTAAGCAAAAAATACTACTCTGAACTGGAAAAACTGCGTCTACAGCAGCTGGAACTGGATGATGTCGTAGTTAAAAGTGATAAAATGGAGAAGATTATTGACCTGGCCTTACAGATTGGGGGGGTAGACTCTACAGTTTTAATTACTGGTGAATCTGGTGTGGGTAAAGAAATTATAGCCAGAACAATTCATAAGTCCAGTAAGCGCAGTAAGAATTCTTTTATGAAGGTAAATTGTGGAGCGATCCCAGATAATTTATTGGAGGCTGAGCTTTTCGGTTATGAAAAAGGTGCTTTTACTGGTGCCAAGTCTGATGGGAAACCAGGGATTTTTGAACTGGCTGATAAAGGGACAATACTCTTAGATGAGGTTGGGGAATTACCGCTGAATTTACAGGTGAAATTATTACGTGTTTTACAGGAAGAAGAGATAATGCGGGTAGGGGGAACAGAGAGTATTAAGATTGATGTCCGTGTTCTGGCTGCTACTAACCGGGATTTGGATATAATGCTGCAGGAAGGGACTTTCAGGGAGGATTTATATTATAGGCTTAATGTGGTGCCGATTCATATCCCTCCTCTAAGGGAAAGGAAAGCAGATATTGCCCCTTTAAGTTATAATTTCTTAAATCAGTTTAACAAGAAATATAATATAAATAAGAAGATAGCCCTGGAGACTATTGAATACCTGGAATATTATAAGTGGCCTGGTAATGTCCGCGAATTGAAAAACCTGATTGAAAGGTTTGTGGTTATGTATAGTCAGGATATAATTGAGCCCAGGATTCTGCCCAAGAAGATAAAAGAGATGGAGAATAAAGAGACAGATATTAAGGTTACTGATATTATTCCCCTTAAAAAAGCAGTATCAAAGGTTGAGAAAGACATCTTAAAGATGGCTTTTGAGAAATGCAGTAGTACTTATGAAGTGGCCAGAGTTTTAGAAGTGAGCCAGCCTACAGTTGTGCGCAAAAGGAAGAAGTATATGATTTAAAAAGCCTGCTTAAAGCAGGCTTTTTTTTTAAAATATTTTTGGATTGTAGATAATTCTAACGACCGACAAATATATTTACTTCCCTTGTCATGCGCTTTGGCGTCCTGCCTTCGCTTGCTGTTGAGAAATTGTCTTCCGGTTCACTGACTCTTCTTTTTATAACGCATGGTCGAGTCAGTATTAGGCCATCGAGGCCAAGTTCCATGCCCCCAGACAATTTCTAGAGTCGTTCAGTAAGTATATTTGTCTGGTTTAAGATGATTTAGGATTGTTACTAAATAACTATAAATTGTGAAAGCGATTTTATTTATTCTTCTGTATAAAGTAATAATGAGGCAACGGTGATTTGTTTTTGAATCAATCGATACAATTATGAATTAAAAATAAAAACCTCTGCCTGTTTAAGGGGAAAGAGAGGGTTTTACCGGCGAGGATTAATTAGTGATACAATTTTAAATCATTATTATTCCCTAAATGCTGAATAGCTATTTTTTGGTAATTCAAAATAATAGTCCAGGGTTAGTTTCTGAGTTAATGTAAGGTAAATGGCAGGAAAATAGGTGTTTTGTTAATTTTTTTAATTGAAAATTCCTGTTTTTTCAGATTCTGGCACAGTTCTTGCTTTAAATATAAAATGAAGGATAGATATAAATTTTCAGTGTTTTTTGACAATACAATAAATATAATGATTTATCTAATTTATCTGGAGTGATGTTGGATCTAGTTAGATTATTATCAGGGAGGGGTATGATGAGTAAAACTGTAGAGGAAATTATCAATCTGGAGAGGGTTAAGGGTTTACTGGGTGATTTGGTGAGGATTCATAGTCCATTTTTTCATGAGGATGAAATAATGGAATATGTGTTTAACTGGTTCAAATCTAAAAATCTACCTGTTGATACACATAAATTTTATGAAAAGAAGATTACAGATTTTAAAGGAACCAACCTTGTCGGGAAATTGGAAGGTGAAGATGAAGGACCACAGGTAGTCTTAAATGGACACCTTGATACAGTAAATATATGTGATGGTTGGACAAGAGAACCCCTGGCTGCTGAAATTGAAGGAAACCGCATGTATGGTCTGGGTACCCTTGATATGAAGGGTGGGGATACTGCTATTATGCTGGCTGTCGAGGCTTTTTCCAGGACTGTAGAACATTTTAATGGTGAGATACTCTATACCCTGGTCTGTGATGAAGAAGGGCCATATGGTTTAGGAACAGATGCCCTGGTAATGGATGGGTATTATGATAATGCTGATGTATCAATTGTTCCAGAGCCCAGTGCGGCTTTTGCTGGTATAGATTTCCCTTGTTTATGTCTGGGGGCCAGGGGTGGCTGGAAATATACCGTTAATTTTAAAGGTAAATCTGCCCATGGGGCAAATCCTGAAAAGGGTATTAATGCGATTACAGAGGCCTCAAAAGTTATTGTAGAACTGGAGAAGTCCAAGCTTAAAGAACACCCAAAACTGGGAACAGGTTCGATCTGTATTATTGATGTTGAGGGTGGAGGAGCTCCACTTTCTGTTCCTGATACAGCTTCATTCTCTGTATTTAGACATGTTACCCTGGGAGAAGACAGAAACTATCTCAGACAGGAGGTTGAAAAAGCCATTGAGCGGGCTGATATAAAAGGTAAGGCAAGTATTTCTTTCCGGGATGCCCCTCATCCAGATTGTGCTGGTTTCCAACCCTATGTAGTCTCAGAAAGTAATCCCTATACCAGGGCCATTAAGGAGAGTATACAGGCTGCCACCTCTCAAGAGGCCAATATTGCTTATTTCTCTAGTGTTGGTGATTTTAATTACCTGGGTTCCAGAACAAAAATACCTACTTATGTGATGGGTCCATCAGGTGAAAATTATCATAGTGCAGATGAATATGTTGAGCTTGATTCTGTTGTTAAAACAGCCAATATAATTTATAATTTCCTGGTAAATGTATTGGTTTAACCCGAAAGTACTCCAAGGTCTAATCTGGAAAGATTTAATCTAAGGGAGGTGTTATCTGGCATAAAAACTGTTATTTATATTTTTATTTAAATTATAAAGGGGGAAAATATTTTGACTGAGGAAAAGATTAATCAGACAGATGCAAAACTGCCGAGTTTTGGCGGTGTATTGTTTGTTCTATTGTTTTTAGCTGTTGGAATGGCTATTTCAGTATTATGGTTAAGTATTCCTGTTCATGTAACACTGATTCTGACTATTGTTGTGGCTGCTTTAGTGGCTATGCAATACGGCTATACCTGGCAGGAGATTCAGGATGCAATGTTATACGGTGCTAATCTGGCCATGCTACCGATGTTAATCTTAATGATTATTGGTGTGGTTATTGGTACATGGGTTGCTTCTGGTACTATCCAGACTATTATTTATTATGGTTTATTAATCTTATCTCCATCATATTTCCTGGTGGCTGCTTCGATAGTAGTTGCTCTGGCTTCGATGTCTACTGGAAGTTCATATACTTCTGGTGGTACTGTAGGTGTTGCTATGATGGGAATTGGTGCTGGTCTAGGAGTACCTGCGGCCATGACGGCTGGTGCAGTAATTAGTGGTGCTATCTTGGGGGATAAAATGTCTCCACTTTCTGACTCCACAAACCTTGCTTCTGCTGTTGGTGAGGCAGATCTTTTTGACCACATTAAGAGTATGATGTATACAACAATACCTGCTTTTGTAATTGCTCTGATAGCATACTGGCTGCTTGGTTTATTTTATGTCCAGGGTACTGCCGATGCATCACAGGTAGAGTTAATTACTTCTACTTTAAGGGAGAGTTTTGTAATCAACCCAATCATGTTAATACCTCCTATTTTGGTAATAGTTATGGCCGTAAAGAAGGTTGCATCTCTGCCTACGATGATAGCTGCTTCACTGGTTGCTGCCTTACTGGCGTTAATCTTCCAGGGTTCAACTATTACTGAGATTACTAATGTAATGAATTATGGTTATACTGGTAGTACTGGTGTAGCAGAGGTTGATCAGATACTAACCCGTGGTGGTCTGCAGAGTATGATGTGGACAGTTTCCCTAGGGTTTGTTGGTGTTGGTCTGGGTGGAATATTGGAGAAGACCAAGATGTTAGAGGTCTTTTTGAGTAAATTTAGCAGCTTAGTAGCTAATACCGGTGGCTTAATTGCAACTACAGTAGTTTCAGCAATAGGCCTTAATCTGGCTACTGCTAGTCAGTATATGGCTATCATTATAACAGGTAGGATGGTAATACCTGAATTTAAAAAGAAGAAATTATTACCCAGGGTTTTATCAAGGACACTTGAAGATGCAGGAACTGTCTTTTCACCACTGGTTCCATGGGGATTGTGTGGGGTATTCTTTACTGGTGCCCTGGGTGTACCGACTACCCAGTATTTCCCATTTGTCTTTCTGGCTCTCTTTGTGCCGATTATAGCAGTAATCTACGGATTTAGTGGCTATGCCATCTGGTATGAGGGTGATTTTGATGACCCAACAGCCTATAGTGCCCAGGAAAATATTAAGTCCTAATAGAGTTAGCTGTATATAAAATATACAAAAATAATCTCTCTGTATATTTTTATATTACAGAGAGATTATTTTTTAAAAGAATTAGTGATGGTATAACTGGCATGGATAAATAAAGATTAAAAGGAGGGATCTAATGGGCAAGGTAATTAATCCAGAAGAGGTTAAGGATTATCTGGCAGATGAACAGACGATAATGGTAGGTGGGTTTATGGAATGTGGTGCCCCCCTTAAGTTGATTGATATTTTATTAGCTGAAGGGATTAAGGATCTAACCCTGATAGCCAATGATACAGGTTTTACAGATGGAAAATTTGGTAGTCTAATTGTAGAAAAAAGAGCCAGAAAGGTAATTGCCTCACATATTGGTTTAAATAAAGAAACAGGTTTGCAGATGAATAAGGGGGAATTAGAGGTAGAGCTTGTACCTCAAGGTACCCTGGCCGAGAGGATACGTAGCTATGGAGCAGGTCTTGGCGGCTTTTATACCCCGACAGGTGTGGGAACTGTGGTAGAAAAGGGTAAAAACAAGAAAGAAATTAATGGGAAAGAATATTTACTAGAACTGCCCCTGGGGGCTGATATTGCACTAATAAAGGCCTGGCAGGTAGACCAGGCGGGTAATATTATATATAGTAAATCAGCCAGGAATTTTAATCAGGTCATGGCTGCGGCAGCTGATATAGTGATAGTAGAAGCAGAAGAGATAGTACCAACAGGTGAACTTGATCCAAATCAAATTATGACCCCTGGCATCTTTGTTGATTATATAGTTGATTTTTCTTAAGTAATTTCAGGAAAGATTTTTAAAACTCTAAAATAAGGGTGTGATATGATGCGAGAAGTTGTAATTGTGAGTGCGGTGAGGACTGCGATAGGTTCATTTGGTGGTAGTTTAAAGGATATTGAGGTTACTGAACTGGGAGCTCTTGTTATTCAAGAATCCCTTAAAAGGGCTGGTCTTGACCCAGAGATGGTTGATGAGGTAATAATGGGTAATGTTCTCCAGGGTGGGCTCGGTCAGAATCCTGCCCGGCAGGCTGCTGTGAAGGCAGGGCTTTCCTATCAGATACCCAGTGTAACTATCAATAAGGTCTGCGGCTCTGGTCTGAAATCTATCAATCTGGCTGCCCAGGCAATATTACTTGGTGATGCAGATGTAATTGTCGCAGGTGGTATGGAAAATATGAGTAGGGCAGGTTATCTGGTGGAGAACATGCGCTGGGGTAACAAAATGGGTAACAGTAAGCTGGTGGATTTAATGATTAAGGACGGTCTCTGGGAGGCCTTTGAAGACTATCATATGGGAATAACAGCTGAAAATATTGCTGAACAGTGGAAACTGTCCCGTGAGGAACAGGATAAATTTGCTGCCTTAAGTCAGCAGAAAGCAGAGAAGGCTGTCGAGGAAGGTAGATTTAAAGAAGAAATTGTTGCTGTTGAGGTACCACAGAGGAAGAAGGAACCCCTTATTTTTGATACAGATGAGTATCCTCGAACCGGTACTACTGTAGAAAAACTGGCGCAACTAAGACCAGCCTTTAAAAAAGACGGTACTGTTACGGCCGGAAATGCCTCCGGGATCAATGATGGTGCTGCAGCTGTTTTATTAATGTCAGCTGAAAAGGCTGCTGCTCTGGGGATAACCACACTGGCCAGGATTAAGGCCTATGCCTCTGCAGGTGTTGACCCTAAAATTATGGGAACAGGACCGATTCCAGCTACCAGAAAGGCCCTGGAGAAAGCCGGTTTAAGCATAGATGATATTGAACTTATTGAAGCAAATGAGGCCTTTGCAGCCCAGTCCCTGGCAGTTTTACAGGAGTTGAAATTAAACCCTGAGATAGTTAATGTAAATGGTGGTGCTATTGCCCTTGGTCATCCAATTGGTGCCAGTGGTGCCCGGATACTTGTTACCTTACTACATGAAATGAAGAAAAGAGGAGTTAGTTCTGGTTTAGCAACTTTATGTATAGGTGGGGGTCAGGGTTGTTCTACAATAGTTGAAAGAGGGTGAATTACTTGAAGGCAAGAGAGAAGATAGCTAGACGTGTGGCCCGGGAATTTGAAGATGGGGATTTAGTAAATCTCGGTATTGGCCTGCCTACGATGGTTGCTGATTACATTGAGGATGATGTTGAGATAATACTACATTCAGAGAATGGTTTTGTCGGTCTTGGACCAGCTCCTGTAGAGGGTGAGGAAGATAAAGATATTACTAATGCAGGTGGGCAGCCGGTTACAATAAAAAAGGGTGGGGCATTTTTTGATAGTGTTAGCTCTTTTATGATTATTCGTGGAGGTCACCTTGATGCTACAGTACTTGGTGCTTTGCAGGTAGACCAGGAGGGAAATCTGGCCAACTGGATGATTCCCGGCAAGATGGTTCCAGGAATGGGTGGTGCTATGGATTTGACGGTAGGTGCCCGCCGGGTAATTGTAGCTACCCAGCATGTAACCAAAAAAGGCCAGGCCAAGATTTTGAAGAAATGTAACCTCCCTTTAACTGCCAGAAAAGAGGTTGATCTAATTGTAACGGAACTGGCTGTTATGGAATTTACTGAAAAGGGATTAGTACTTAAGGAAATAGCTAAAGGGGTAGATGTTGAAGAGGTAATAAAGAAAACAGAAGCTGAGTTAATTATAAGTGAGGACCTAAAAGAGTTTTAACTAAGGGTGGGTTTATATGGATAAGAGATTTATAGAGTTGATCAGGGACAGAGGGATTAACTGTCTGGCTATTATCGGAATGGCCAAAAACTCTGGAAAAACAGTTGCTTTTAATACACTGGTCAAAGAAGGGACCCATGCTGGTTTGAAGCTGGCCCTCATCTCTTTTGGACGTGATGGAGAAGAGATAGACTCCCTGACTTTAAAGAAAAAACCGAGGATAAAGGTATCAGCAGGGAATGTTTTTGCAACGGCTGATCGGGTATATCAGGCCAGTAATCTCAAGGCAGGGGTTTTTTCAGCTACTGATATTTTGACCCCTTTTGGTGAGGTTAAGGTCTATAAAGCTGAAGAATCTGGTATTGTCGAATTAATCGGGATAAACTCTATCAGCCAGCTCCAGAAGATTAAGGAATATCTCCCTGAAGATATTGACCTGATTTTGTTGGATGGTGCACTTGATCGGCGCAGTTCTGCTGTTCCCCTGCTGGCCGAAGGTATTATTCTCTCAACAGGGGCAGTAATTGCTAATACCGTAGAGGGTGTGATAGAAAAAACCCTTGATCAGGTTAGAAAACTGACTACCCCTGAGATAAAAGGCGCGAAGCTTAGAAAGCTGATTAAAGGTGTCTATCATAAGGATAAAAATGCAATGATAGATAGCAGGGGAGACTTAGTAGAGATAGAGTCCAGAATCTCTTTTTCACTAAAGGGATTAAAGAAGAGATTAGAATTGTGTGGTAATGATGGCCTTAAAACTTTGATTTTAAAGGGTGCTCTGGTAAATAGCTTTGTGAAGGATTTAATATATGACCTGAAGATAAAGAATTGTAAGATAGTAGTTAAAGATGGTACCAGGGTATTTTTAGATAGAGGAATTTTTAATCTCCTGGATAAATATAATATTGAGCTTGCTGTCCTGGATAAGATAAATATACTGGGTATTACCGTAAATCCACTTAGCCCCTATGGGGTTCATCTTGATTCCAGGCAGCTTGTAGATGAAATAAGAGAAAAACTGCCCGGTATACCAGTATATGATTTAATGAGTGAGGAATATTTATCCCTGAAATAATATTTAGTGTAAATAAGGAAGGAGGAATTATATGAGAAGTAAATTGAGGATTGATGAGCAGTTAGTTAGTAAATGCCGTGAATATGCTGTTGATATTGCTGATGGAATACAGGAACATATAGATAAAAATACCACTACTTCAGTGGAAAGGACTGTGGCCCGTCTTTTTGGTATAGATGGGGTAGAAGAGGGTACTGAGGTTCCCTTTCCCAATATTGTAGTAGATAATGTACTGGAGGCAGGGAAATTAGATAGAGGTATAGCTTACTGGTTGGGGAATGCTATGCTTGAACTGGGTAAAGAACCACAGGAGATAGCTGAGATGGTAGCTCTGGGCAAGCTTTCCCTGACCGAACTTAAAGAACATAAGCTGGCAGATATCAGGGAAAAAATAACAGAACTGGTAGATAAGAAGGTTGCCGTTATAGAGGGTACTAAAAAGAGGAGAGAGGAACTACAGGAAAAGCTTCCTCCAGGTCCTAAACCCTGGTTATATGTTATTGTTGCTACAGGTAATATATATGAAGATGTAACTCAGGCCAGGGCAGCTGCCCGTCAGGGTGCTGATATAGTTGCTGTGATCAGAAGTACTGCCCAGAGCCTGCTGGATTATGTACCATATGGGGCAACAACCGAGGGTTTTGGTGGAACATATGCTACCCAGGAGAATTTCCGTATTATGCGAGAAGGACTTGATGAAGTAGGTGAAGAAACGGGTAGATATATTCAGCTAGTTAACTATGCATCAGGTCTAGCAATGCCCGAAATTACTGCTATGGGTGCTATTGAAAGGTTGGATATGATGCTTAATGATGCTATGTATGGTATTCTCTTCCGGGATATTAATATGAAGAGAACCTTTATAGACCAGTATTTCTCCCGGATGATTAATGCCTTTGCCGGTATAATTATTAATACTGGTGAGGATAATTACCTAACTACAGCTGATGCAGTAGCAGAGGCGCACACGGTAATTGCCTCACAATTTATTAATGAGGAACTGGCTTACCGTTCAGGTCTAAAAGCTGAACAGATGGGGTTGGGTCATGCCTTTGAGATTAATCCAGATATTAAAGATGGTTTTCTACTGGAGATAGCTCAGGCCCAGCTAATCAGGCAGCTTTTCCCTGATGCACCTTTAAAATATATGCCGCCGACTAAATATATGACCGGTAATATTTTTAAAGGACATCTGCAGGATGGTATGTTTAACCTAGCTTCAATAATGACTGGCCAGTCTATTCAACTATTGGGGATGCTTACTGAAGCTATTCATACACCATTCCTCAGTGATAGGGCTTTAAGTATTGAAAATGCCAAATATATATTTAATAATGCCCGTAGTCTGTCAGAAGAGATAAGCTTTAAAGAAGACGGTAAAATACAACAAAGGGCTGATAAGGTGCTGGTTGAAACAGAAGATATGTTAAAGGGGATTGCAGAGAAGGGGCTTATGCCTGCTATTGAAGAAGGTATGTTTGCTGATATAACAAGACCTATTGCCGGTGGAAAAGGTGCTGATGGGGTTGTGGAAAAAGCTGAATCCTATTATAATCCCTTTATGGAAATTTTCAAGGAAAATCTTGGCATCTAAATTTTAAGAAAAAATAATAGGACCATATTATTTTAGAAGGGGGGATATTATCTGATGAATGAATTAAATTATCAAGCTGTTAAACCATATGGTGATACCCTTAATGATGGTAAGGTACAGCTTAGTTTTACTCTTCCTCTGGAGACAGGACTAGAGGCTCGGGAAGCCGCCCGTTTATTAGCCAATAAGATGGGTTTAGAGGAAGTAGGTGTTGTTGAAATGAAAGATATGGGTGAGGGGTTTAGTTTTTTCGTTTTATATGGTAAATTAATTCATAGTGTTGATTTTACTGGTATAAAGGTAGCCAGTGTGGAAACAGATGTAATGGATTATTATGAGGTGAATAGTTATATAAAAGATAAGATTGGGCGTAAGGTAACAGTTGTTGGGGCTTGTACTGGTTCTGATGCCCATACTGTTGGCCTGGATGCTATTATGAATATGAAAGGTTATGCTGGTGAATATGGTCTGGAACGTTATCCCCAGATTAATGCCCATAATTTAGGGAGTCAGGTTCCCAATGAGGAATTAATAGAAAAGGCCTTAGAACTGGAAGCAGATGCAATCCTGGTATCACAGGTAGTTACTCAAAAAGATGTTCATATTAAAAACCTGACAGAATTGGTGGAGCTGCTAGAGGCAGAGGGTCTGCGGGATAAATTTGTAGTAGCAGTTGGCGGTCCTCGTATTAGTCATCAACTTGCTCTAGAGCTTGGTTTTGATGCAGGGTTTGGAACAGGTACCCTGCCACCTGATGTAGCATCATATATTGTGCAGACTATTGTTGAACGGGGATTAAATGTTGAAAAATAATAGGGGGTGGTTTTTTTGCAAGAGGTTATGATTAGACTCAGAATGAGTTCACATGATGCCCATTATGCTGGTGACCTGGTGGATGGAGCCAGGATGCTGGAGATTTTTGGAGATATAGCAACTGAATTATTGATTAGAAATGATGGTGATGAGGGTTTATTTGTTGCCTATGATAGTGTTGAATTCCTGGCCCCTGTTTATGTGGGAGATTATATTGAGGCTGTAGGGCATATTACACATGTGGGTAATACCTCAAGAAAGATGAGTTTTACAGCCAGAAAGGTGATCACTGCTGCAGAGGATGCAGAGTTTCCTTCAGCAGCAGATGTCCTAGCTGAGCCTATACTGGTGGGTAAGGCCAGTGGAACATGTCTGGTCAAAAAGGAAAGGCAGAGGAGGTGAGGCTGGTGGAGAAACTGATTATTACTGCAGCTATTTGTGGTGCTGAGGTTACTAAAGAGGATAACCCCAATCTACCACTTGCTCCTGAAGAACTGGCCGAAGCTGCCCTTGAGGCTGAAAAGGCGGGGGCTTCCATAATCCACCTCCATGTCCGTGATCAGGCCGGCCGACCAACACAGGATAAAGATGTTTTTGCTGAGACTATTAAGTTAATGAAAGAGAAGGGTGTTAAGGCTATTATCCAGCCTTCAACAGGTGGTGCAGCTGGAATGAGTTGGGAGGAGAGGATACAGCCGGTCTATCTTGAGCCAGAAATGGCTACCCTGGATTGTGGAACAACTAACTTTGGAGATAATATATTTGTTAATGATCTTCCCTTGATGCGCAATTTTGCCAGGGAGATGGATAAATATGATATTCTACCGGAATTGGAATGTTTTGAGCCCGGTCACATCTATAGTGCACTACAGCTAAAAAAAGAGGGCTTGTTAAATAAACACCTCCATTTTGATCTGGTCCTGGGGGTTCCCGGTGCTATTAAGGCTTCTTTAAAAAATCTCTTATATCTTACAGAAATCTTACCAGAAGATGCCAGCTGGACGGCGGCAGGTGTCGGCAGACATCAACTCCCTATAGCGCTTAATACTATTGTCATGGGTGGACATGTCCGCGTCGGGTTTGAAGATAATATTTACTACAAGAAGAATCAACTGGCCAGTAGTAATGCCCAATTAGTAGAGAGGATAGTTGTCCTGGCTAATGAATTAGGCCGTGAAATTGCTAAACCTGATGAAGCCAGAGAGATTCTGGAAATTATTTAGGGATTTAACTAAAGTTTAGTGTAATTTATTATATCTATTAATTAATAAGGATGTGATTAATTTGAAAAAGGGCAACAGATATGGTTTGCACCGCGTTTTAGAACCTGAGGGTGTACTCCCCCAGACAGCAGATAAGATTGATAACGATATGGAGATTTATGATAACGAAATCTTAATAGATGTTCAGACCCTAAATATTGACTCAGCCAGTTTCACCCAGATAAAGAATGAGGCTGGTGGTGATGAAGAAAAGATAAAAGAGAAGATGAAGGAAATTGTGGACACTAAGGGGAAACATCAAAATCCAGTAACTGGTTCTGGTGGAATGCTAATTGGTACGGTCAGTAAGATTGGTGATGCCCTGACAGATTGTAAACTCAAAGTAGGGGACAGGATAGCTACCCTGGTTTCTTTATCACTTACCCCACTAAAGATAAAAGAGATTAAAGAAATTCATATGGATATTGACCAGGTTGATATTGAGGGGCAGGCTGTTCTTTTTGAGACGGGTATTTATGCTAAACTCCCTGAAGATATGGAAGACACTCTGGCCTTGGCCCTGCTTGATGTAGCAGGTGCACCAGCCCAGACTGCCCGTCTTGTGAATTCAGGTGATACCGTTTTAATTATCGGGGCAGGCGGCAAATCAGGGATGCTCTGTCTCCATGAGGCCCAGAAAAGGGCCGGTATCTCTGGTAAAGTTATTGCTTTATGTTATAATGAAAAGGAATGCCAGACTGTAAAGTCTCTGGACCTGGCAGATTATATAGTCCAGGCTGATGCCACTAAACCTGTAGAAGTCCTGGCAAAGATTGAGGAAATTACAGATGGAAATTTATGTGATCTGGTCATCAATAATGTTAATGTCCCTAATACAGAGATGGCTTCAATCCTGGCTGCTAAAGACAGGGGTACAATATACTTCTTTAGTATGGCTACCAGTTTTACTAAAGCAGCCCTTGGTGCAGAGGGAATTGGCAAAGATGTAGAGATGATAATCGGAAATGGTTATTGCCATAACCATGCCATTATTTCTCTGGAAATACTGCGGGAGAATAAAAAGTTGAGGGAGATTTATACCAGGTTATATACTTAAGCGTATTGCATAATTGATTATTGCCATCCAAAAACTCCGCAACGAATTTAGTATTAGCTAATTACGGGCTGTTTTAAACTCCCTACGGTCAGACAGGAAAACAGCCTCTTTCGTAATCAGCTTTACTAAATCCTGCTCCGTTTTAATCGGCTGGTCAATAATTCAATTATGCAAAAAGTCTATTATGAAAGAGCCTTACTTAAATAAATTGCAGGTATATTTGAATTTAAGCAAAAGGAAATAATAAAAGAAGGTGTGTGTTAAATGAGTGAAGTAGGAAAATTAAATTTAGAAAAAAGCATGAGTGAGGTAGCCAGGGGTTATGAGCTGACACCTGGTGCGGTGCTTGGGATCAGAAGACCTTATAATTTTGTAGAGGGTGAATACCCAAATTACTTTGAATCTGGTAAAGGATCCAGGATTATTGACCTGGATGGTAATGAATATATTGATTATCTATGTGCTTATGGTCCAATTATTATGGGCTACTGTGAGGAAGAAATAGATGAGGCTGTTATAAAACAGATTAGAGATAAGGGTTTCTGTTTTTCTTTAACTCAATCTATTCAAAATAGGTTGGCAGAAAAAATGGTTGAAATAATACCATCTGCTGAACAGGTTATCTTTCTAAAAACAGGTTCTGCTGCTGCCACCCTGGCTGTTAGACTGGCCCGCGGTTATACCGATAAGACCAAGATTATGCGCTGTGGTTATCACGGCTGGCACGACTGGTGTGTTGAGGTAAAGGGTGGTATACCAGAAAAACTCTATGAAGATGTTTACAGTTTTAAATATAATGACCTTGCTAGTCTGGAAGAGTTATTGTTCGAGCATGGTAATGATACTGCTGCTATCATCATAACACCGGTTGGCCATCCACTGGGTAATAAGATTGAAGAACCAAAACCTGGTTTCTTAGAAGGTGTTAGAGAACTGGCTGATAAGTATAATACTATCTTGATTTTTGATGAGATTAGGACTGGTTTCCGGGTAGCACTGGGTGGTGCCCAGGAATATTATGGAGTGACACCAGATCTGTCACTCTTTGGCAAGGCGATGGCAAATGGCTATGCTATTGCTGCAGTAGCTGGCAAAAAAGAGGTAATGAAAAAGGCAGAACATGATGTGTTTGTTTCTTCGACCTTTTTTCCCAACAGTCTTTCTTTTGCCGCGGCTTTAAAGACTATTGAGTTATTACAGTCCAAAAAGGTACTAGAATATATCTGGGAAAAAGGCAGTAAATTCTTAGAAGATATTAAAGCCTTGACTGCGAAATATCCGGTTGGGGCAGAGGTATCTGGCATACCCCCTATGCCCTATATAACCTTCCAGAGGGATAAAGCTAAAACCTATAAAGAAAAGAGAACTGATTTCTATACACAGTTGATCAGGCGTCGTGTCTTTATGCAGCCATATCACCACGGCTATATCTGCTATCGTCATACTGATGAAGACCTTAATTATACAGTTAAGGCTATTGAAGAGAGCTTGGTCTATATTGAAGAAAAAGATTATTAAAAATATAATTACTTAAAAAACTACTAACACCAGGGATCAATTTGATCTCTGGTGTTTTTTATGACAAGGGGACGGTTCATCTGTCACATGGCTTTCATCTATTATGACAGACCTTGTAAATTTAAATGATTTAAAAAATATACTCAAATACTAAGTTTGAAGATGAAAATTAATTCTGGTAGAATGTAATTATTGAAATATTAACAATTTTAATCTAAAAAACTTGTTCATGAAGACATATGTCCTGGGATGGATTTTTATAATATGATAAGATAAAGGTGATGATTAAGTATGGGTATATCTGAGATTCAAAAGGTAATGGCAAATAACTTAAAAATTAATAAGATGCTTAAGTTCTGCCCCTATGAGATATTAAAACACTGGCAGTTTTGTGAGTATAAAAAAGGGGAAATATTATTAAAACAGGGTGAGATTCCAGAGAGGTTTTATATTATTATTGAAGGCTATGTGGATATCTATGCGCTGGCAGAAAATGGGAAGAAATATACTCAGGCCTTGTATACAAAGGGTAATTATATTGGCGAATTAGAAATATTCGACAAAAAACCGGCGGCGTGTTATGCTGAGGCTGTTTCACCAATTGTTTTGATCAGCCTGGCAAGGGATTATTTTCTTAAGTGGATTGAACTGGATATACATATTAGCAATTACTTTGCTAAAAGCATGGCCAGTCTTTTTTATAATCTTTCTATCAAAGCAATGAATGATAATCTTTATTCACTAAAATATCGTTTAATTAAATATTTACTGGAAAGTAATCAAAAGCCAGGTGATCACCCCAAAGAAATAGAGATATCCATTAACAAAGATAAGATTAGTGAACAGCTTGCTGTTACTAAAAGGAGTATTAACAGGGTTTTCAGGGAACTAAGGGACAGAGGGATAATAGACATCAATAATAAGGGTATTATTATTAAAGACATGGAAGGTCTTTTAAAAGAACAGGAACTTAGTAAGAATCAGTAAACAATATAGAAAGGGTGTAGAGAACTTGATCAAGAATATACAACCTCATATCCGCTGTGCTGATAAAGACACAGCTGAATTTGCTATTTTACCGGGTGATCCTGCAAGGGTGGAAATAGCCCGTGATATTTTAGATGACCCTACGGATATTGCTTTTAATAGGGAATACAAGAGTATTTCAGGTTATTATAAAGGCCTAAAGGTTCTAGTTGTATCTACAGGTATAGGTGGTCCGTCTATAGGGATTGCTGTAGAGGAGTTGAAGAATATCGGTGTGAAGACTTTAATAAGAATCGGTAGTTGTGGGGCCCTACAGGATAATATAAAATTAGGGGATTTGATAATAGCTAATGGAGTTGTCAGGAATGATGGTCTATCTGATACATATATAGAAAAAGGATATCCAGCTGTTCCTGACCCAGCTCTCTTGTTTGCTTTGCAACAGGCTGCTGAAGAATTGGATTACTCATATCATACTGGTTTGATTCGCAGTCATGATAGTTTCTATACAGATAGGGAGAATGAGATTGACCAGTACTGGTCAGCTAAAGGGATATTAGGTTCTGATATGGAGAGCTCTGCCCTTTTTGTGATAGGTGGACTAAGGGGATTACAGGTTGCTTCAATATTAAATGTAGTTGTGGATTCTAATGGTAATCTGGAAAAGGGGATTAATGATTATGTTGATGGTTTAAATGCTACTGTTGAAGGGGAGAAACAGGAGATCATTACAGCCCTGGAAGCAATTGCTTTAAATAATAAAAACTAAAAGGGAGGAATTTTTCATGAGTAAGGAAAGGCTTTGGTCATTCAAATTTTCGACTGCTTCATTAGTTCTTATTCCGGCAGCTGTAGGTATTAATTACATTGGTAAACTCTTTGCAGGGGTTTTAAAACTCCCACTCTGGTTGGATGCTATTGGTACAGCCCTGGCCAGTATGTTAGCAGGCCCTATTATTGGGGCAATTTCAGGTGCAATTAATAATATAATCTATGGTTTAACAATGGACCCAATCTCTTTTATTTATGCACTTACCAGTATAGGTATTGGTCTGGCAATTGGTATTATGGCCTATAGGGGCTGGATTGAAAGTTTTAGTAAATCCATTGTTGTTGGTTTAATAACAGGATTAGTAGCAGCAGTTATTTCAACTCCAATAAATATTAGTTTCTGGGGTGGACAGACTGGTAATGTCTGGGGTGATGCTCTCTATGCCTCACTAATAGCTAATAGTGCACCTGTCTGGGTAGCATCATTCCTGGATGAGTTAGTTGTTGATTTACCTGATAAGGTAGCAACAGTATTAATTAGTTTTATAATCTATAAGGGATTACCTAAAAACATTATTAATCTTTACAGGGGCGGAAATAAAGAAATAGATAGTTTTGAGGCTTAAGAAGATTAATATTTTTAAACAAGGACGGCGATATCGTTGAAAACTATGAGTTTATATCAGGAAAGGGATACTTTAGTCCACAAAATAAGTCCCATTAGTAAGATAATGTATATCATAGCAGTAATCTTGCTTTTGATACTTGTTCCTCTTAGAAAGGTCATGCTTGCCTCTGTATTGCTGAGTTTTTTAATAATAATTTCAGGTCGGGTACTGAGGAAAGTGTTTCCTATTATTGGATTTAGTAGTATTGTTTTAATATCAGTAGTTATAATTCAGGGGCTATTTAATTTAGGGAATAAGACAGCATTATTTAGTATTGGTAGTATAGTTTTTTATAAGGAAGGACTTTTATATGCTTTTGATATATGCTTAAGGGTTTTGAATATTTTAAGTTCTTTTGCTATTCTCGTTCTTACAACAAAGCCGTCTGAATTGATTGAATCACTGGTCAGAAAGGGTTTGTCGCCAAGGATTGGCTATGTATTAAATTCAGTATTACAAATTATTCCTCAGATGTCTGCTACTATGAATACAATAACTGAAGCCCAGAGGTCAAGGGGCATGGAAACTGAAGGTAGTCTAAAAACAAGGATAAAAGCCTTTTTTCCCTTGATAGGACCCGTGGTAATGAGTTCTTTAATTAATACCAGGGAAAGGGCTATGGCGTTAGAGGTAAGGGGATTTAACTCCAGTGTTAAAAAGACATTTTTAAATGAAGAAAAAGAAGAGTCTTATGATAAAGTGATTCAACTAATACTAATACTTATTGTAATTGTAGCCCTTATCTGGAGGATATTATCATGAAAAAAATAATAGTAGATAAATTAAAATATAAATACCCTATGTCAGAGAAACTAGCACTTAAAGGGATATCTTTTTCAATAGAAGAAGGGGAATTTATTGGGATAGTAGGCCAGAACTCTGCCGGAAAATCGACCCTCTGTCAGGCTCTGGCCGGTCTTGTTCCTCATTTTTATAAAGGAACCTATGGTGGGAAGGTAATTGTTGATGGTTTAGAGGTTTTAAATACCTCAATTAGTGTTCTTTCTTTAAAGGTGGGTATTGTTTTCCAGAATCCTTTTACTCAGGTCACAGGTTCTAAATTAACTGTTTATGAAGAAGTGGCTTTCGGTTTAGAAAATGCCGGAATTAGCCGTCAGAAAATAGTTGAAAGGGTTGATTATGCCCTTGATTTACTGGGTATATATCAATATAAAGACCGCAATCCCTTTGATTTATCCGGAGGGCAGATGCAGAGGATGGCTATTGCCAGTATTATTGCTATGAAACCACAGGTTATAGTACTGGATGAACCAACTTCTCAGCTTGATCCCCAGGGTTCTGAAGAGGTTTTTAGGGCTGTTCAGAAGCTTAGTAAGGAGAAGATGACTGTTATTATGGTGGAACATAAAATGGAGAAAATAGCGGCCTACTCTGATCGGGTGATTTTTTTAGATGATGGAGAAATGATTGATTTTGATACCCCGCAGAGGGTTTTTTCCCGGGACGACCTGGCAGAACATGGTATTGCAGCCCCTTCTTTTACCAGGATATGTAAAGGGCTTGGTTATCAAGATAAAGATACAGGTCTATATCCTGTTACTCTGGAAGAGGCCTATGGAGTGGTGGTTGATCATAATGGATAAAAAAATTTCAGTAGAAAACCTACATTTCTCTTATACTGAAGAGGAAGAGGTATTAAAAGGGATTAGCTTAGAATTTGATCATAGGTCTACAGCTATTATTGGTCAAAATGGTGCCGGTAAAACTACTTTTGTTAAACTATTAAAAGGTATTTTAAAACCTAAGATAGGAGATATAATTATAAATGGCAAAAACACCAGGGAAGCTACGGTAGCTGAACTGGCTGGTGAAATTGGTCTGGTGTTTCAAAACCCTAATGACCAGATTTTTAAGGGTAAAGTGATTGATGAGGTTATGTTTGGCCCACTTAATATTGGACAGGATGAGGATACTGCACGCGATAATGCCCTAAAAGCACTTAAGATGCTGGATATAGCAGATAAGCAGGAAATAAACCCCTATGACCTAACCCTTTCTGACAGGAAACTGGTCACTATTGCTTCTATCCTGGCCATGGATACAGCTATTATTATTTTAGATGAACCGACAATTGCACAGGATTATGCAGGCAAAGAGAAGATTAAGGTTTTAATTAAAGATCTGAGTAAGCAAGGAAAACTTGTGTTAACTATTATCCATGACATGGATTTTGTGGCGGAGACTTTTGAAAGGACAGTAGTATTTAATGAAGGCAGGGTTTTACTTGACAGTAACACAAGGGATGTCTATTCTCAGGAGGCAGTCCTCAAAGATGCCTACCTGGAACCACCACACGTAACCCAGCTTTGCCATAAACTAGGTGCTCAGAATACTTTTTTAACTGTTGAGGAGTATTTGGAATATAAAAAAGCGAAAACTAGGTGACAAGGGGACGGTTTCGGCTGTCATATTAGCTTTGCGGTTAGATGGTAGACCTTGTAATTTCTGTCTAGTTGGGATAAGATTAATTAGCAGAAAGGGGGCTGATAACTATGAATTTTATAGTGCTTAGTGACTCACATGGTAGTCTGGCTAATTGGAAAAAGGCTGAGACTTATTTTGGACAGGCCGATATGGTACTCCATGCTGGGGATATACTCTATCATGGTGCTCGTAATCGCCTGCCAGATGGTTATGATACCAAAGGCCTTGTTGATTTAATTAATAAGGCTGACTACAACTTATTAGCAGTAAAAGGGAATGTTGATGCCCTGGTAGATGACTGGGTACTACCATATCCTCTGCCAGAGTTGTCTGTAGTAGAAGATAATGGTTTGCGAATAGTTATTTATCACGGGTTTCAACATGATAATGAGGCAGAGAGGTTTGATTTTGCCAGGAGATTTGGGGCAAAAATACTTATCTATGGACATACACATATCCCGGTTATTAAGGAAGATGATGGGGTAATACTTCTTAATCCTGGTAGTATTGCACTACCTAAACAGACACCTGGAGTACCAACCCTGGCCAGTATAAAAAATGGAGAAATCTCTATTTTGAATTTAGATAATGGTAAAGTTATTGAATCATATAAGTATTTCTAAGAAAGTTATAAATGTTTTACTAAAAACACCTTAAAAGGGTGTTTTTTTGCTTTAGGTATAATTTATCAATGTATATCTGTATATACACTTGCACATAGGATGAAAGTCTTGACATATGCCTAGTTATAATGTTAAATTTAATAAATAACATAGATATAATAGCAATAAAATCTTATCTGCCAGGAGGGATGGTATGTTTTTAAGTATTGGGACACCTGCCTTATTATTTAAAGGGGTATGTCTATTAATGTCGGCTTATATTTTGAGATTTACCAGGCTTTCCAGGTTAATTAGAAACTTCAATATAATGTTTAAAAATGAGAGCAGTCTAGAAAATGTTAAAGAACAGATTAATATTTTTGCAATCAGACTGAGGATTATTAAATTTATTCATATCTTTGGTGTTTTAGCTTTGTTTTTTGAGATATCAGCAATGTTTTTCACATTATTAGGGGGAGGAATAATAGTAAATTTGTTATTTTCTGCAGGATTGATATTTTTCTTAGCTGCACTTATATCAGTTTTAATTGAGATATATTTTTCCTTAAAGGCTTTAGATATTAATTTAGATATAGAATATTAATGGGGTGAGGATAAATGGGTTTTACATTAACTACGCCAGCATTGGTTTTTTCTACGATTTCTTTATTGATGCTGGCATATACGAATAGGTTTTCTGCTATTGCTAGTTTAATTAGAAGCCTTCATGATGAAATAGAGGAAAAAGGGAAAGATAATATTGTTATATCATCTCAGATAAAATCGTTGAAACGTAGAGTTAAACTTATCAGGAATATGCAGTTTCTGGCTATTATTGCTTTGTTTTTTTGTGTTTTCTCTATGTTTTTATTATTCTTTGAAAAATCTCTTGCTGGAGAAATAGTCTTTGCAGTAGCGCTTGTACTGCTTATGATTTCATTGATTATTTCTGCAATCGAAATTAACATGTCTGTTCATGCCTTGAATATTCAACTTGGTGAAAAGGACATTTCTTAATAAGATATTATTAAAATAAATAATAAGATAATAAATTTCTTTTAATTTACACCCCTGTTATTAAATAAAACAGGGGTGTATTTTTATTTCTGTTATCATATAAAATTGCTCTTAAATCATGTTATGTTTTGTGGACGTTGCCTCCAAAAGCTAACGTAATAATTAGCAAAAACATGTATCCATTTGAAATCGAATGAAAATGCCTTGACAAAAAGAAAAAGCGGGTATAAAATTAACATGTAAGTAACACAAACATATCATAAATATAATATTTATTAAGTAATAAATGTGTTTTTAAATGGTATTTGTTAAGGTGTGCTTGATGACATACGGAAACACCCACTAGTAATTGAGACCGTACTTAGGTGGCATAGGGAGTAGCTGTTTTATAAGGGGTTGAAAGGGATGATGTTTTATGCTTTTGGAAGTAAAAGATGTAGTAGCTGGCTATGGAGAGATGATAATATTACATGGGATATCGATCAGGGTTAATCAAGGAGAGGTAGTTTCTATAGTTGGACCTAATGGTTCTGGTAAGTCAACCTTGTTAAAGACTATCTTTGGTCTGGTAAAACCAAGAGAGGGGAAGGTGTTATATCGGGAAGAGGAAATAGGTGGTTTTAAGCCGGATCGTTTGGTAAGGCTTGGGTTTTCATTTGTACCTCAGAGTGATAATGTATTTCCCTCACTTACTGTACATGAGAATTTGGAAATGGGGGCTTTTGTCAATAACAAGAACATGAAAGATAGATTAACATTGATTTATGATTTATTCCCCCCCTTGAAAGAAAAGAGGAAGAAAAGAACGGGTACACTGAGCGGTGGGCAGCGGCAGATGGTTGCCTTTGGTCGAGCATTGATTATAGAACCAGACCTTCTTTTATTAGATGAACCTACTGCTGGGCTGGCACCAATGTATATAGATATGATCCTTGATAAGGTAAAAGATATTAATAAGACTGGTGTATCTATTTTGATGGTTGAACAAAATGCTAAAAAAGCTCTGGGGATGTCAGATAGAGGCTATGTTCTGGCAACTGGTCAAAATAAATATGAAGATACTGGTCAGGGATTATTAAATAATGATGAAGTAGCCGAACTTTTCCTGGGGGGTTGATAGATATGACACTATAGGCGTCTGGAAGATTGTTGATGGTAAGATTACTACTGATAGTGTTGTAGTTAAAAAATTGCCAAAAAAACCATAATTAATTATTAAACGGCAGCTTATTAAAAGCTGTCGTTTTTCTGGTGGTCATCTGCCTTATAGATTTATAAAAGAATAGGGTGGAAAGACCACCATAATTTTTGACTTTACCAAAGAGGCTTAATAATGAAATTTTTTTATGTTTGCTCAATTTATTGAAAACGCATATATTACAATGTTATAATAATTTAAATATTATAAAAAAGGAGATGGATATATTGCAGAGGATAATAGCCGTTAACTCTAATACTTATCATGGCTATTCGTTATGTCAAGCAATGGATGGAATAAGTAAGGCTGGTTTTAAGTATATTGAACTTACAGCGACAAAGGGTTGGACAGAACATGTTTTTCCTACAATGAGTTTAAAGCAATTATATAAGATTAAAGATGAATTAAAGGAGAATGATTTAATCCCCATTTCCATGAGTGGTCACTGTAATCTAATGGATAAAGGGCGAATCACTGATTTTATAGCTAACATTCGTCTTGCAGGATTCTTTGGATGTGAGCATGTTATTTCCTCTATTGGAGAAGCCCATTTGAAAGATAAGGCAGAAATATCTAATTTTGAGGTAGCAGGGCATATCCAAGAATTGATACCGTATTTAGAGGAATATAATTTAATTTTAGGATTAGAGAACCATGGAAAACATGGAACAGGTAAGTGTTTGAAAGATATTATAGATATTGTCAACTCACCACGTGTAGTCATTAATTATGATACAGCTAATGCCATTTTTTATGGTGCAGTAAACTTAGAAGAAGATGTTGAAGCCTGTATTAATGAAATTGGACATATACATCTCAAAGATAAAGCGGGGAGACAAGATGAATGGAATTTTCCTGCACTTGGAAAAGGAAGAATAGATTTCAAGATGATACTAAGCAAATTGAAACAGGCAGAAAATAATTGTCCTTTAAGTATTGAAATAGAATTTACTAAAAATGGGGCAAAAAATATTGAGGAAATTAATCAAGCTGTAAAAGATTCTTATCAATATTTACAATCAATAGGACTTGAAATTTAAAATATATGAGGAGGAGTAGTGATGATAAGAATTGGTATTGTTGGTATTGGCGGGATGGGCAGCGTACATCATAATAATTATGCGGAAATCGATGGATGTAAAGTTGCAGCTGTGGTTAGTAATTCTGTATCTGGCAGGAAAAAAGCAGAAAAATGGGGTCTTCCTGTTTATAAAAATATTGATAGTATGGTACAGGTGGAAGAGATCGATGTTATTGATATTTGTACACCTACCTTTTTACATAAACAACAGGTTATGAAAAGCCTTTTTCTTGGGAAACATGTTATTGTAGAAAAACCTATAGCACTTCACAAAGAAGATGCTGAAGATATGTTTAATTTAGCGGAGGAGAAGGGATTATTATTATTTGTGGGTCAGGTTTTACAGTTTACTAAAGCAGCAGAAATTTTGCATCAGATTATAGAAAATGGGGAGTTTGGGAAACCACTTGATGGGTATTTTGAACGCATTACAGGATCTCCAGGCTGGGCACAAGGTGGGTGGTTGTTTGATAAGGATAAGAGTGGACTTTTACCATTTGACTTACATATTCATGACCTTGATCTAATAGTTAGTTTGTTTGGGAAGCCAGACAAGTATGATTTTACCAGCTGTGGAGGAAAAAATAGGAAAGTTAAAGAACAATACCGTTTTAACTATAAATATGGAAAATTAAATATAGTTGCTGAAGCGGCATGGTATAATGCTGATTATCCATTTACTACACGCTGGAGGATTTACTTTGAGAATGCATTAGTAGTCTTCGACGGAAAAAATTTGATTTTATATCAGTCTGAAAGGGAACCTTATTATTTTGATATAGAGGATGAGATAAAAATTCCTACGGGAATAAATCTCCCACCAACAGGAATGTTTTATCATGAACTATCTCATTTTTTGAATTGTATAAAACAAGGAATTCCATCTGATAAAGTAAGCGAAAGACAAGTTATAACAGTGGTTGAGATACTTGAAGAAATATTAAATCATAATCAAGAATAATTATATAAAAATACAATATATAAAATATAATTATTTTGGAAAGAAGTATTGATATCTAATTAAATTAATGATATTCTATATATAATATTAAAAAATGTAATCAATTACATTTGAAATTTCATAAAACTAGGAATTTCCCCTAAAAGGGCAAGATATTAATAAAAATGTAATCAATTACATTTGACTTACATAATATTTATTTTTAATTTTATTTGGAAAATTTCAGGAGGAATTTATGACAACTATAGCTGATGTTGCAAAGGAGGCCAATGTTTCTGTTGCTACGGTTTCACGGGTGCTAAATAATCAGGATTTGGTGCGACCAGAAACGGCAGAAAGGGTTTATGATGCTATTGAAAAGCTTTCTTATAAACCGAATATATTAGCACGGAATTTCCGCAAAAATGAAAGCCGGGTTATTCTTATTCTTGCCCCTAATATTACAAATCCTTATTATTCTCATATATTAACAGGGATAGGTGATGTAGCAAATGAAATTGAGTACAGTGCTTTGATTTTTAATACTGGTGATGACCCGAAAAGTGAAAAAAAAGGTATGGAGATGTTAAAAAAGAAAAGGGCAGATGGTGCTATCCTTTTAGCAAGTAGTCTTGGCTGTGATTGGCTTCTGGAGTATGCACAGGAATATCCTGTGGTTCAATGTTCAGAATATGATGATAAGGTAGATATTTCTCATGTTGCTATTGATAATTATAAGGCTGCTCAAGATGTAATGGAGTATTTAATTGATCTAGGTCATAAGCGAATTGCAACTATAAGTAGTCAGAATAATTATATTTCTACCTCGTTAAGATTAAAAGGTTATAAAGATACATTACATAAACATGGTATTAAAAACCCGAACGATTATATTGTTTTTTCTACTGGAGATTATTCATTTAAGAGTGGGAAAAGGGCTGCAGCTCAACTGCTTCAGCTTAAAAGTAGGCCTACAGCGATTTTTTGTATCTCTGATAGGGTTGCACTTGGTGCTATTAGTCAGGCAAAAGAAATGGGGGTTAGGGTACCTGAAGATTTGACAATAATAGGTTTTGATGATGTTGAAGATACTATGATGTTTCATCCTTATATTACAACAGTTGCCCAACCCTGTTATGAGATTGGTAGAAGGGCAGCCTATATGTTATATGGACAAATGACTAAGCAGAAAATTACACAAAAAGAATTGCTGTTAAAGCATGAGTTAATTATACGGGAGTCTTCTGCACCAATAGGCAAAAGGGATTAACAATAGTTGAAATACACTGTTGATTAGTTCATATATCTAAGTACATTAATATTAAAAGGAGGAAAGTTGTATGAAAAAAGTTTTTGGTTTTGTGCTTGTGGTCACATTATTAGCTACTCTTTTGTTTGCTGGTATTTCCGGGGCTGCTTCGGGGGCAAAGTATAAGGTGGGAATTTTAGCCCCTGCTGTTACCCATGGTTGGGTTGCTGCAGTTGCTTATCATGCTGAAGCACGGTGTAAAGAATTATCTGATCAAGTTGAGTACAACATTCAGACCAGTAGTAATGCCTCTGAAATGACTTCTCAATTAGACGACCTGATAACCTGGGGAGCTGAAGCGATTGTTGCTTTTCCGCAGTGGGTGGGTATGGAAGTACCTATACAAAGAGCAGTAGATGCTGGGACTAAGCTTGTTAACTTTGATATAGCCATTGATGTAGATGGTGTATATCGAGTAGCTGGTGACAACGAAGATATGGGTACTCAAGGGGCAAAGTATATCGTAGATAAGATTGGAACTGAAGGTACTGTTGTTATTCTAGATGTTCCCAGCTCTGGTTCTGTTGCAGAGTTGCGGAAAAAGGGATTTATTGAAACAATAGAAAAAATTGCTCCTAATATGAACCTTGTTACTTATGCAACAAAGTTTACCCGTCAGGATGGGCTAACTGATTTTTCTGATATTCTTGTCAGGCATTCTAAAATTAATGCTGTATATTCAATGGATGATGAGACTTCTATAGGGGTTCTACAGGCTATCAGGGAAGCAGGTAGAACAGAGATTAAAGTTGTTACTGGTGGGGGTGGAATGCAGGAGTATTTTGAAATGATGCCAGAAAACGAAGATATCTGGATTCAATCTGCTTTATACAGTCCTGCTATGGTTAAAGATGCAGTTGATGTTGCTGTAGAATTATTAAATGGTGAGAAAGTAGCCAAAGAAACCATTATCCCGACAACTATTGTTGATCGGGAGAATTATACTGAATTTTTAGATGCCAATTCACCTTATTAATTCACAAATAAGTGGAAGTATTTAAGAATAGACAAAAGAGGTTATGGTAGACCATAACCTCTTATTTAAAATAATGGAGGTGATCTTATGAAGATAGAAATGAGAGATATCTGTAAGGCCTTCGGGGCCAATATTGTTTTAAAAAATGTTTCATTTTCCATTAAAGGTGGAGAAGTATGTGCTTTGCTGGGAGAAAATGGTGCAGGGAAATCTACTCTGATGAATATTCTGGGTGGGGTAGTGTCCATGGACTCAGGGGATATATATCTTGATGATAAAAAAACGCAATTTGATATGCCAGCAGATTCATTAGATGCAGGGATTGCTTTTGTCCATCAAGAGCTTAATTTAATTAATGATTTGCCCATCTATGAGAATATGTTTATTGGACGGGAAATAAAGAAAAAGGGTGGTGTCTTAGACCTGGAAAAAATGATTTTTGAGACCCAGGAAGTATTTGAACGGATGGATGTTGAGTTAAATCCTCGTACCATGGTACGCGACCTGGATACTTCGTACAAACAGATTGTAGAAATATGCCGTGCTATTATGATGGATGCCTCAATCATTATTATGGATGAACCAACAACTTCTCTAACTGATTCAGAAATTAAGAGGGTATTTCAGATGATGGAAACTCTAAAAAGTCATGATGTCGGCATTGTATTTATCTCTCATAAACTTGGGGAAGTAATGGAGTTTTGTGACCGCTATACAGTATTGCGAAATGGTGTCCTGGCAGCAGAAGGACCAGTTGACGATGTTACAACAGATGATTTAGCACGATTTATGGTAGGACATGATGTGCGTACTATATCCTTACAGTGCTCCAGGGAATTAGGGAGAGAAGTATTGCGGGTAGAAGGTTTATCTGATGACAATAATTTCAGTAATATTAGTTTTTCAGTTCGGGCTGGAGAAATACTGGGTGTGACAGGACTACTTGGAGATGGACGAAGTGAGCTTTTTAAGGCTATTTTTGGAAATGGGGATATTTGTTCAGGTAAAATATATTTAGCAGAGAAGTTGACTCAGGTAAATAATACTACTCAGGCTGTAGAAAAAGGAATTGGCTACCTTCCCCGTAATAGAAAAGAAAATGGAATTATCAAGGATATGAACATTTTTGAAAATGGTTCGATTGTTACCTGGCCGAAATTTTCCAAATGGGGAATAATTAACAAAAAAACTCAAGAGGAAGAGTTTGAAAAACAAGTTAAAGATTTAAAAATAAAAATGAGTCTTAAAACTGATTTAATTAATAGTCTTTCGGGAGGAAATCAACAAAAGGTGGTACTGGCTAAATGGTTGATTGCCAATCCTAATTTGTTAATACTAGATAATCCTACCCAGGGGGTAGATGTAGGGGCTAAGGAAGAGATTTATGACATTATCCTTAGATTGGCCAAAGAAAATATTGCTATAGTGGTTTTATCTAGTGAAGCAAAGGAGATCATTCGTATTTGTGACAGGGCATTAGTTATGTACCATGGTGTACTTCAAGGTGAGGTAAGTGGAGAAACAATGAACAAACATGATATTATGCGACTGGCTACTGGTGGGACAATTGCCTTAAATCAGAGGGAGGGAACATAATATGGAAAGAAACAGTAATGATAAAAACAAAAATAGATTTTTACATTGGTTTTTACATAAATGGTCTACTGAACCCATTTTTAGCACAGCAGTTGCGTTATTTATTATGATTATTTTGCAGACATTAACTTTAGGGTTCAGTTATGATTCGTTTGGGGCCTGGTTTTATTCCTGGATTAATAACTGGATAAATATTTTACGAAATAATGCAGGGGTTGGAATTATAGCTTTAGGGATGACTTTTGTTATTATGTCTGGTGGAATAGACTTGTCAGTAGGTTCAACTCTTGCCTCAGTTGGAGCTGTAATGATGGTGCTGCTGGATAGCGGTCCTAATGGGATTCTTTGCAATATGGGAATTACTGGTGTGTCAGTAATTATTATTGCTATTATTATAGGAACGGGTTTTGGTATTCTACTTGGTAACTTAATAGGTTTATTAATAACAAAGGGGCGAATTCCACCATTTATTGCTACTTTAGGAACAATGAAAATATATCGTAGTGTAACCCAACATTTTATGCAGGGATTTCTCCCCAGGGTACCAAGGGAATTTTTGCAGATTTCCGGTTTTAAAATGGGGAAATATATGCTGATGCCTATTATTTACTGGCTAATTATTGCAGCAGTTCTGTATTTTATATCCAAAAGAACGACTTTTGGTAGGCAGGTGATTGCTATTGGCTCAAATGAGTGTTCAGCAAAGCTGTCAGGAGTCAATGTGAACCGTGTAAAACGGCGTGTTTATGCCCTGATGGGATTATTGGTAGCCTTTTCAGCTATTATTCAAGTGTCGCGAATTGGTTCAATGGATTTTGCCAATGCAGGTAGTGGCTATGAGATGGATGCCATTGCAGCTGCGGTTGTTGGAGGAACTAGCATGAGCGGTGGTCGAGGAGCCATCATTGGTACAGTATTTGGTATGTTAATTATTGCGGTGATGAACAACTTGTTAAATCTCCTGGGAGTACCACCGTTTTTAAGAGAGGCTTTTAAGGGTTTGATTTTGGTTGCTGCGGTTCTACTTCAAAAAAAAGATTAAGCCTAAGATGAATAACTTATTATTTGATTGGAGGGCTCTTTATGTATAAAATAGGAATAATTGGTTGCGGAAAAATTGCCCAAGTGCGGCATATACCAGAATATATGGACAATAAAAACACTGAAATTATAGGTTATTATGATAGAAATATAAATAGGGCAGAAGAGATGGGAGACAAATATAATGGAAAAGTTTATACATCATATCAGGAATTACTGAAGGATACTAAAATAGATGCTGTAAGTATCTGTACTGCTAATCATGTTCATGCTGAAATAAGCATTGCTGCCCTTAAAGCAGGAAAACATGTCTTGTGTGAAAAGCCAATGGCCACATCGCTTGAAGAATGTGAAGAAATGGTCAAAACAGCCGACGAAACAGGGAAATATCTGCTGATAGGACATAATCAACGCTTTGCCAAGGCCCATATAAAGGCTAAAGAGTTGATTAATCAAGGGTTAATAGGAAATATTATAAGTTTTAAAACAACTTTTGGACATAGTGGCCCAGAAACATGGAGTATTGATCCTGGTAAAAATGTCTGGTTTTTTGATAAACAAGAGGCTGCTATGGGGGCTATGGCAGATCTGGGAATACATAAAACAGATTTAATTCAATTTTTAACAGGGGATGTTGTAGTAGAGGCTACTGCTAAGGTGGTGACTTTAGACAAGAAGGATTCACAGGGAAATCTTATTGGAGTAGATGATAATGCAATTTGTATTTATAAAATGAGTAGTGGCATCATTGGTACAATGACGGCTAGTTGGAATTATTATGGTTCAGAAGATAATAGTACTATTTTATATGGAACAAAAGGAATTATGAGTATTTACGATGATCCACAATACTCCATTAAAGTAATGCTTAAAAATGGAGAAAATATCTATTATGACATTGATAAAATTCAAACCAATGATGAGCAAACAAAATCAGGTGTTATTGATCATTTTATTGAATGTCTTATGGAAAAGAAAAAATCTGAGATTTCTGGTGTAGAGGCAATAAAGGCAATGAGGGCGATTTTTGCCAGTATTGAGTCATCAAAAACCGGACGCTCTATTGTTGTCAAACAAGATTAAGGAGGTAAAGTAGGATGAAATTAGGTTTTGTAAGTTCAATTCTTGAGGATTATGATTTTGAAGAATTAGTTGATATTGCAAGTGATATGGGATATCAATGTATTGAAGTTGCCTGCTGGCCGCAGGGCAAGGCTGAGCGTCGTTATGCAGGGGTAAGTCATCTTGATGTAGATAATCTCACTGATAATAAAGTATCATATATAAAAGACTATTGTAACAGTAAAAATATAGAAATATCTTCTCTGGCTTATTATCCGAATACTATGGATGGTAATTTGAATAAACGCAAAGAAAATATTGAACATTTGAGAAAAGTGATTGCTGCTAGTGCAGAATTTAAAATTAATCTTGTTACCACTTTTATTGGAAGGGATCAAAATAAAACAGTTGAAGAAAATATTGAATTATTTAAAGAAATATGGCCGCCAATAATAAGGTATGCTGAGGAAAAAGGTGTTAAGATAGCTATTGAAAATTGTCCAATGCTTTTTGAGGCAGATCAATGGCCTGGAGGACAAAATCTCTTTACTTCTCCTAAAATCTGGAGAAAATTATTTGAGATTATCCCTAATGAAAATTTCGGTATTAATTTAGATCCCAGTCACTTTGTCTGGCAGATGATGGATTATATTTTACCTATTTATGAATTTAAAGATAGAATTTTTCATGTTCATTTTAAAGATATTAAACTCGATGTTGAGCAATTAAAGAATGTAGGAATTATGGCATATCCCCTTGAATATATGCGACCTAAACTGCCTGGTCTTGGTGATGTAGATTGGGGGGCATATGTATCTGCCTTAACTGACATAGGGTATAATGGATATTCCTGTATTGAAATAGAAGATAGAGCTTTTGAAGGTAGTAAAGAACGTGTTCTTGATAGTTTGCGAATTTCTAAAAAGTATTTAGAGCAATTTGTAATTTAATTATTGATCAAGGGAATTATTAAACGGCAGGTAGTACTAGCTGCCGTTTATATTCACATTTTCTAAATTATGCTAATTATTAGCTTTTTACTCAGGTGGCTTTTAAAAAGTGATTCATTTAGAATAATTTGGGTATAAAACGCCAGGAGACCTCATCAATATAGTCCTTGTATTCAGAACCTAATTCATTTAATAAATAAGTTTCTTCCCTTATTGCAATTATAATAATAAATGAGGAAAAGACAATAAAGGGAATAAACATCCAGATAATTCCCCAGGTCATGCTTACACCTAAATACATTAGAATTAAGCTTAAATACATTGGATGACGAATGATAGCAAATGGACCTGACTTTATAATGCTCTTGATTTGGTCTGATCTTAAATGGGCTTTTTTATGAAAGCTGTGACAGTGTTTATGAAATAACCAGCCTGTAATAAATATTATACCCCCTATAATATTTGATAGTGGTTGATAAGGTATTCTTGCCCATGAAAAATATTCACCTAAAAAACCGATAAAAATAATTAAAATAAATCCAAATGACATCATAATATTTGGTTTTAGATTCAAGTAGTATTCTATTATTTTCATAACTATCCTCTCCTTTATATTTTCTCAATGTCTTCCATTTTGATTATATCTAATCATCTATAGATTTGCAATATTAGAAAAATATTTATAATAAAAAGGTTATAAGATAAATTATCTTAAAACTGTCTAATTGAAAATCTATCAGGAAACAATTGTTATTTTTCAAAAAAAGTGCTAAAATATGAATGATAATATTTAAATAACTTTACTGGGGTGGTTATGATGCTAAAAGCAAAACAAGTAAAACAAAAAATAAATAATCAAAAAAAAGCCATTTTAAAAAATATGATTTTATATTTTATATCAGCAATTGTGTTTTTTTTATGTAGTGGTAGCATATTGGTTATTAGGGGATGGGTTTACTATTTGTTGGTTATCTCTGGGGCAGTAATCAATAATTATTTATTATTAAAATATAATCCAGAAGTATTGAGTTCAAGAGCAGAAGAAGGGAGTAATACAAAAAAATGGGATAAAATAATACTTGGGTTTTATACTTTAATCCATATTTTTATTATACCTGTTATTTCAGGCCTAGGTTTTAGGTTTGACTGGTTACAACTATCAGCTCAATATATTTTTTTGGGTGTTTTACTCTATCTAGTATCCTTAATTATAATTACCTGGGCCATGGTAATAAATAAACATTTTGAGGGAACAGTTCGTATACAAACTGATAGGAATCAGGCGATAATAGAAAAGGGACCATATAAATATATAAGACATCCTGGTAATTTAGGTATGATTTTAACATCATTTGTTCAGCCGGTAATTATTGGTTATGTTTATACATTTATACCAGGAATTTTGGCTGTGATTTTTGTGGTAATTAGAACTAAATTGGAAGATGATATGTTACAAAGAGACTTAGATGGTTATATAGATTATGCTGAGAAAGTTAAGTATAGATTAATTATTAAATTATGGTAATTAGATACTAATAGAAGCTCTTAGTGCCTTAATCATAAAAAAACTTAATTAACTGTCAAATTGATTCAAGATTTTATACTTGATTACTTTTTTTAAAAAATTAACATAGATTAGTGATAAAAGATTTATTAAAATAATATAAGAAGATTATAAGGAAAGTTAGTACTATGAATGAGGTTGGTCTCTGTTGGGGGGATTAGTGCTTAATTTTACTTAGAAGGGAGACGATTTTAATGAATACAGAAGTAAAACTTAGTGTATTACAAAGTATTTATACAAATGTATTGGCAGAATCAGTATTTTATTATAATAAAGAAGGTATTTTAAATGAGATTGTAAAGGAGAAAAAGGAAAAGAGTTTTGTTTCAGGAAAGGGTTTAGTAGAGAATTTTGGTATCAAGTATCCCGAAGAGGTTTTTACATGGTGTTCTGAGGTGTTTAACTGTGCAGTTTGGGATATTAATAAAACAGAAGATGGTTTTTTAGCTATAGCAGAAAAATGTAAGCTTTGTGATATTTGTAAAAAACTTGGGGCGGGGATGCCTTGCTATATATATTGTCTTAATCCGATGGAAGGAATGGTAAAGGGAATAAATTCAGATATTAAGTTCAAGGTATTAGAGACATTATGGAAAGGGAAAAAATGCAAAGTAGAGATTATAGTTAATAATGATTTGAAATAGAAAATCTTTGTATTACTCAGGTTTTATTATACTATGGAGTGATTATGATAGTTAGGAAAAAATATATTTAGCCCATGCTAATACTGATTTCCTTTCTGCTGGTATATGTAATTTCCATATTCTATACACAAAAGATGCAGGATTTCAAATTTATGTATAGGGTCTGGATGTGGACAGATTGTAAAAAAGGTAAATGAGGAGTGGAAAATGTGACAGAAAAGGAAAAAATGTTGGCCGGGGAATTTTATAATGCATCTGATGAACAGCTGTTAAGTGAAAGGATGTATGCTAGAAAAATGACCAAATGCTTTAATGAATCTGAAAAAGAAAATAAAATTGAAATACTTAAAAAGCTTTTTGGTAGCACAGGAGAAGGAATTTACATTGAACCTAATTTTCGCTGTGATTATGGCAGTAATATCTATTTAGGAGATAATTTTTATGCAAATTATGATTGTACTATACTGGATGTTTGTAAGGTTGTTATAGGCAAAAATTGTATGCTAGGGCCAAAGGTATGTATTTTCACCGCTACACATCCTTTGGATGCGGAACTTAGAGTTTCAGGTTTAGAATATGCTAAACCAGTAAAGATTGGAGATAATGTCTGGATTGGTGGGAGTGCAGTCATAAATCCAGGGGTAAACGTAGGTAATAATGTGGTAGTGGCATCAGGGGCTGTTGTGGTGAAAGATGTGCCTGATAATGTAGTTGTGGGGGGAAATCCTGCTAAGATAATAAAAAAACTATAAATAGGGTGATGAAAATGTTAAGTAAGAAAAAAGTGATTTTACTTATTTTAGGATTGATTATTATAATTTTAGGGATTAAGGGTGTAGCTTATTATAATGATTTAAAAACATATCAAGAACAAGTGAATGATATTACTATATCACAGATCGACTTATCCCAAATAGCAGATGGTGTATACCAGGGTAGTTATGAGGTGAAATGGGTTGCTGCTGAGGTTAAAGTAATAGTTAAAGATAATAAGATAGTAGATATTGAATTACTAAAGCATAAAAATGGCAGGGGTGAAGCAGCTGAAGTAATTATCCCAAAAGTAATAGAAGAGCAAACTTTAGGAGTTGATGTAATTACTGGTGCAACTTCAAGTAGTAAAGTAATACTTAAAGCAATTGAAGAGGCATTAAGTTCAAATTAAGTTAGTTTGCCATGGAATCAGGATAATGGAATGCAATTTATAAACTATAATTAACAGTTACATGATAATTAATTGTATTTCATTGGCTGCTTAATTTTGTTAGTTTTTTTGAACAAGAAAGTGGAGGGATTTATGTATACAAAAGCTGATATAATTAATTATTTTTCGTTATTGGGTATTAACTCCAAAGGGACATTATTAGTACATTCTTCAATGAAATCAATTGGAGATGTTGATGGTGGTGCTGAAACAGTTATTGATGCCTTTGTAGAATATATGAAGCAGGGATTGTTGATATTTCCAACCCATTCATGGGGTAAAGATAATCTAGTAAATGATATTTATGATCCATTAACAGAACCTTCATGTGTTGGAATTCTCTCTAATATATTCATGAAGAAAACTGGTGTTGTAAGGTCATTACATCCAACTCATTCTATTGCAGCCAGGGGTAAAGATGCTTTGGAATATATACAAGGTGAAGAGAGATTTAATACGCCATGTCCGCGAGGGGGTTGCTGGGGACGCTTATATGATAGAAAAGCGCAGATTTTATTCTTGGGTTGTAGTCTAAAAACTAATACCTTTATTCATAGTGTTGAGGAATGGTGCTGTGTCCCCAATAGACTTGCTAATAAGTCTAAGAGGATTAAAATAATAAATCCATATGGCAATGATTATCACGTGGATTTATATGGTCATCAAAGTACTTATGGGGATGTATCTAGAAATTATGATAAACTACGTGATGTTTTATTGTATAAAGGTATAGCAGTTAAAGGTTTGATTGGAGATGCGAGGTGTTATTTGTGTGACACTGTAGGGATGGGTGATATTACTACTAAGTTTTTAAATTATGATATTGATTTATTTGCAGATAATAGACCTATTCCCCCAAACTGGTACAAGTAAATTTATCATTAATGTTATTTGTTGTTGATTACTTCATTGAATGTCTTAAGGAAAAGAAAAAGTCTGATATTTATGGTGTAGAGACATTAAAAACAATAAGGGTGATTTTTGCTAGTATTGAGTCATATAAAAGTGGACGTTCTATTGTTATCAAACAAGATTAAGGAGGTAGAGTAGGGTAAAATTAGGTTTTGCAAGTTCAATTTTGATAATTATAGTTTTGGAAAATTAGTTGATATTGCAAGTGATATGGGATATCAATGTATTGAAGTTGCTAGTTGGTCTCAGGGCAAGGCTGAGCGTTGTTTTATATAGGGGTAAGTCATATTGATGTAGATAATCTCACTGATAATAAGGTTCCATATATAAATGATTATTGCAGTAGTCAAAAGATAGAAATTTCTTCTCTAGCTTATTATTCAAATACTATAAATTATCTTGACCTGTCTATAGCTTTATAGTTTATATTATAAAGTAATATAGGGAGGTAGGTGGGATAAAAAGATGAAGGTTTTTATAAATAAAGATTTCTTTTTAGTGTGGACAGGGCAAATTGTATCACAATTAGGGGACCGTTTATATAGTATTGCACTTGCATGGTGGTTATTAAAAAAGACTAATTCACCTGTTATAATGGGTATTTCTTTAATGTGTTCATTACTACCTGAGGCTATAATTGGTTTGTTTTCTGGGGCTTTTATTGATTTGAAAAATGTCAAAGTGATAATGGTTGTGACTGATATAATAAGGGGTTTAATTATATTGCTTGTTAGTTGTTTTTTCTATTATAATATTTTATCTGTATGTTTTATTTTAATCGTAAACATTGCAATTTCTGTACTTTCAGCTTTATTTAATCCTTCAGTTATGTCAATAATTCCATGTGTTGTTAAAAAAGACAAAGTTATTGATGCAAACTCATTAAGTCAATTAATTTATGGATTAACAACTGTAATAGGGCCTTTATTTGGTAGTGGTTTAGTAAGCTGGTTTGGTTTTTTCCCAGTCTTATTATTTAATAGTTTTTCATTCATTTTTTCAGGTATTGTTGAGTATTTTATAAGGTATAATGCAGAAGTATCTTTGAAGAAGAATATTTTATTAGATGAAATCAAAAAAGGTTTTTCTTTTATTAGAAAAGATCTCAGACTAATTTTTATAATGAAGGTTATTAGCAGCATTCATTTATTTGTAGGAAGTTTAATGGTTGTAATGCCTTTTTTGGCTGATGATATAAATGGAAATGGAATTATTAATTTAGGTTTTTTAGAGATGGCTTTAGGTTTAGGTTTAATTCTTGGTTCGATACTAAAATTGTCGTTAAAATTTAATAAAGGAAGTAAAAGTGATATAATTTTAAATTCTTTTATTTTGCTTGGATTATCTTTTTTAAGCCTGGGAGTTATTTATATGGGTATGTGTAAATCTATTTTACCATATCTTTTTTTCTTGATAATTGTAGGTGGGAGTATTTCTAAAATATCAGTTAACTGGAGAACAATATTGCAATTAAATGTTCCAACTGATTTAAGGGGAAGAGTATTTAGTACTGCTAATTCTATTGCAAATTTATCTCTGCCAGCTGGGATATTAATTTATGGAGTTTTAATGGAATATACTGTTCCAGCTTATGTTATAGTTCTTAATGGTTTAATTATATTATCTTTTGTTTTATATTTTAAATCTAAATTAAATTATGAAGAAAACTATTAGGAAGTGATTTTATGTATACTATTGGTCAACTGGCTAAAAGATTTAATATCTCTAGAAGTACTCTATTATATTATGATTCTATTGATGTATTAAAGCCAAGCAAAAGATCAAAATCTAATTACCGACTTTATTCAGAGGAAAAATATGAAAGGTTAGCCAAAATAGTATCTTATCGAGAAGCAGGTTTGCCTCTTAAAGACATTAATAAGATAATAAACTGTGATAATAAAGGTACAGAAGTATTACGACAGCACGTAGAGAAATTAAATAGGGATATAAGAAAAATACGCTGTCAGCAACTTATGATTATTAAACTAATAGAGGATAATGGACTTTTGAAAAGGCTTGGTTTTAAAAGAAAGAAAAAATGGATAAAAATGTTAAAAGATGTTTCTATATCAGATGAATTAGCTGATAATTTACATAGAAAGCTTGAACTGGACTACCCAGAAGAACACCAATCATTTCTTGAGTATTTAGGGCTAACTAAAGGTGAAATAGATAAAATTAGGGGATATTATAATAAATAACTATAAGTAAAATTGGAATAAAATATGATAAAAATTTATAGAAGGAGTGTAATAATGACTAAAGACTTTGATTGTCGAAAGTATTGGGATGAAGTAGCCTATAATAAGGAATTCACAACACCCTTTCAGCTTAATGTATTCAGAAAGTATGTTGAGAAAGAGGCTAAGGTATTGGATTTTGGCTGTGGTTATGGAAGGACATTACATGAGCTGTACCTTAACGGTTATCAAAATTTATATGGAACTGATATATCTAAAAACATGCTAGAAAGGGCAGCAAAAGATTATCCTTTTGTAAATTTAACACTAAAGACTAAGGAAAAATTTGATTTTGAAGATAATTTCTTTGATGCTGTAATTGTTTTTGCGGTATTGACCTGTATTATCAAGGATGAGGAACAGGAAAGATTAATTAGGGAAATTAAAAGGGTTTTAAAACCAGGTGGTATTATTTATATTAATGATTTTTTACTTAATAATGATGAACGGAATTTAAAGAGATACAATTATTTTAGTGATAAATATAAGCAATTTGGGGTATTTGAGTTATCAGAGGGGGGAGTATTTAGACATCACAGTATAGAGTGGATTAAATTATTGACTAGATCATTTGAAAAAATTGTATTTGAAGAAATAACTTATAATACAATGAATGGAAATAAGTCAAATGGTTTTTATTATATTGGTAAAAAGTAAATGGGGAGTGAAAAACATGACAGAAAAGGAAAAAATGTTAGCAGGAGAACTTTTTATAACACCTCTGATGAACAACTGGTGAAGGAGAGAAGTTATGCTAGAAAAATGACTAAGCGCTTTAATCAATCTGAAGGAGAAATAAAATTGAAATACTGAAAAAACTTTCCTAATAGGTTTAACGTACTAAAGCATAAAAACCCCTTCTTTGTTGAAAACTAGTAGCTACAAAGGGGGGATTTTTATGCAGATTGTTCATGCGGTTTTTCGACCGGGGGAGGGTAAGGAGGCTGTTAAGTTCCTCAATACTCTTGGTGTGGATATACAAGATTATAAGTTAATAAAATCAGAAACTGGTGATCTTTTAATTATAAATCTGCTCTATGGTGATGCTGATATACTCCTGGATAATTTGATGAGCAGATTTGACTTTAAAGGGGATAAGGAAAGAAGTTTAATAATCTTTACACCTGATACTGTAATTCCTAGAGACAGGAAAAAGGTTAGGAAAGCAAATTTCCATGCCAGCCGGGAGTCATTAATAACCTTTGCCCAGGAAAAGTCAGGTATTAATAGTGAATATGTTTTCCTGGTTATATTTTCTTCAATTATTACCAGTCTTGGTTTAATACTGGATAATGTAGCTGTTATTGTTGGGGGAATGGTTATTGCTCCAGTATTGGGGCCAATACTGGGTATTACGATTGGGATTGTTTTAGGAGATAATAAGTTAATCAGAAAAGGTATTGCTGCTGAAATACTGGCAGTTGTATTGGCAGTGGTAGTAGGGGCAATCTTTGGGCTTTTTATACCAAATGTTGATATTACAAGTTCATTGAGAATCAGGATGTATCCAACACTGGCTGATTTATTTATAGCTATGGCAGCAGGTGCAGCAGGTGCTTATTCCCTTGTTAAGCGGGGGCAGCCAGGGTCTGGTCTGGTCGGTGTAATGGTGGCAGCTGCCCTGTTACCAGTGATGAGTACAATAGGCATTGGTCTTTCTTTTGGTTATACTACTATGATTATTGGTGCTTCACTATTACTGGCTGGTAACTATCTTTCTTTATTACTGGCTACCCTGATAGTTTTTTATTTTAAAGGGGTGAGACCTCAGATGTGGTATGAAGTTAAAGCCCAGAAGATTGTCAAGAAGAGTATGGTATTCTTTGTTATTTCAGTAATTTTGCTTTCTGTACCATTAGGTATACTTACTGTACATCAATTTTATATTGAAAAACCAAAAGATATAATAAAGTCAGTAATAAAAGAAAGGCTTGTGATGGATTGGAGCTATCGAATAGAAGATATAGAAATTCAGGGTAAATTAATAAATGCCTATCTATATGCCGATGAATCGATTAGTACAGATTTTCTTAATGATATTAAAAAGGAAATAAGTGATAAATTGAACAATGAATATAGTATTAATTTTAAAATTATACCAATTAAAGAAATTAAAACATAAAAGGTGAATCCTTTTTAATAATATAAGTTAAATTCCTAACAAAAGATCTATGAACTGTCTTGACATAGAGTAGATATATGCTATAATATAATTAAAATGTGAATTATATAACAAAGACCAGTTATTTTTTTTGTTCTTCTTTGTTAAATATTTAACAAAAGAAAATGACCTGTCAGTAGGGGGTGCTGAGAATTAATATTACTGTTTGTATTGGAAGTGGCTGTCATGTTAAGGGTTCAAGAGGGATTATCAATATATTACAGGGCTATATTGCTGAAAATGAAGCAAAGATAGAGATAAAACTAAAGGCCTGTTTCTGTCAGGGTCATTGTACCGAAGGGGTTGTAGTCAAGTTTAATGAAGAGATTGTAACAAATATCACAAAAGATAATATAATCGATGAATTAGAAAAACGTTTAGATATATAGGGAGGCAAGATATATGGCTATTATTTTAACCAGTGAAGCTAAATGTAAGGATTGTTACAAATGTATAAGACACTGTCCCCTAAAGGCAATTGGTTTAAATGATGATCAGGCCTGGGTAATAGAAGAAAGATGTATTTTATGTGGTAGATGTATAGAGATATGTCCACAGAATGCTAAGACGACAGTATCTGCTATAGATATTCTGGATAAGTATCTGCTTGATGGAGAAAAAATAGCAGTGAGTTTAGCCCCTTCATATCTGGCAGCTACAACTTATCAAACCCCCTGGAAATTAGTAGCTGGTCTTAAAGAACTGGGGATAGCTGTAATTGAAGAGACGGCTCTGGCTGCGGAGATAGTTAGCAGGGAATATTATGATGTCTGTCATGATGAAGGTGATGATTCGTTAATATCAAGTTGCTGTCCTACTATTGTAAGTTTGATAGAAAAAAATTTTCATAGTCTAATAGATAAATTGTCCCCTGTTATGTCACCGATGATGATTCATGCTCGTTTATTAAGCGAAAAATTGGGTGAGGATTATAAAATTATCTTTATCGGCCCCTGTTTTAGTAAAAAGGAGGAGCTCAGCTGGGATGAAGATAATCCTTTAGATGCTGTTTTGACTTTTGAAGAAATAATAGAGTTTTTTAAGGACAAAGGTATTGAAGCAGATAGTCTGGCAGATATCTATCCTGATTGTATTTCTTCAAGGGCGAGGGCCTATCCACTACACAGGGGGATACTTGAAGTAGCAGGAATAAAGGGCTCACTCCTGGGTGATGTAATTACCGTTTCGGGTGTAGAGGAAGCTATAGAGGTCTTTAAAGATATGGAAGAGGGATTGATAAGTCCCCGTTTTGTTGAGGCCCTTGGTTGTAAGGGGGGCTGTATTGGTGGGCCGGCTATGGCTAATGATTATGGTGTTGCCCATCGCAAGATGAGATTAAGTGAGTTTATAGAAGATACACCCCGATTTAATGAGGAAAATGATATTTCTCCTAGAAATTATCAAAGGAAATATCGACATTATCAGCAGAAGGATAAATTGCCTAGTGAAGAAGAGATAAGGGAGATTCTTGCCTTGACAGGTAAGTTTACCCCAGAGGATGAAAGTAATTGCGGTGGTTGTGGTTATTCCAGTTGTCGGGAAAAGGCTGTAGCGGTATATAATGGGAGGGCTGAAGTGGAGATGTGTATCCCATATATGCGGGAAAAAGCAGAATCACTATCACATGCAGTTGTTGACAGTTCTTTAAATGGCATTATTATCGTCAGTGAAGATATGATTATTCAAGAATTTAATCCAACAGCTGAGAAAATGTTTAATAGAAAAGGTATTAAGCCTAAAGGTAAATATTTATCTTCCTTTGTTGATCCGGCAGATTATATTGAAGTCAGGGATAATCAGGAGATAATTACTGATAAATATAAGGAATATGAACAGTATAGTTTGATAACCAGGGAAAGTATTTAT